>JAYUPO010000136.1:0-1913 GCA_043760085.1 Burkholderiales bacterium | reverse complement strand
GGCGCCAACGCCGCCTACATGGCACCGGGCTGGAAGGCCGGTGATGCCAAGGCCTGGGAAGAGCAGCTCAAGAGCCGCGCCCAAGCCCAAAACGAATACCTTCGCACGCCGGCGGCGAAGTAGGGCCTGCTCAAATTACCCAGACGGCCCGGGAACCCACGCCATGCACAACCTGGTTCTTCAAGCCCTGCGCGGCGGCGTCATTTGCCTGTTGCTTGGCGCCGCAGCAGTACAGGCGCAACAAGCAACACCGGCTGCCGACGCCCCCAAGCCTGCCACGCCGCCCGCCGGGTTCGTTGCGCCGGCCGAGCCCAAACCTGATGAAACCAACGCCCAGCGCGGCAAGAGCCAGCCCGGCAACAACGCGCCGTTCTGGCGTGGCGTGCTCGGCTCTGGCAACCAACCGGGCACCAGCACCAACATCGGCCCGGAAGCCGGCACGCTGATCCAGGGCTTCACGCAGTACCCGGGTTCACGTTTCACGAATGCCGGCGAGGCTTGGCGCCAGGTGCGCAACCAATGGCTGCTGCCCTACGGCGGCGCTTTGCTGTTCATCGTTGCGCTGGCGATTGCCCTGTTCTATTGGCGCAAGGGTGCATTGGGCGGCCACTTGGCCGACACCGGCCGGCGCATCGAGCGCTTCACGCCCTTCGAGCGCGCGGCGCACTGGTCCAACGCCGGCGCCTTTGTCGTGCTGGCCGTTTCCGGCTTGGTGATGGCGTTTGGCAAGTTCATCTTGCTGCCCATCATCGGCGGCACCTTGTTCGGCTGGCTGACCTACGCCTTGAAGACCGCCCACAATTTTGCCGGGCCGCTGTTTGCAGTGTCGGTGGTAGTGGTGTTTTGCACCTTTGTGCGCGACAACCTGCCGCGCGCCGGCGACCTGCGCTGGCTGGCCAAGGGCGGCGGCCTGCTGGGCGGCGAGGAAATACCCTCCCACCGGTTCAATGCCGGCGAGAAGATCATCTTCTGGGGCGGCGTGTTCTCGCTCGGCCTGATCGTGGTGAGCTCGGGTCTTGTCTTGGACAAATTGCTGCCCGGCCTGGCCTACACCCGGTCTGACATGCAAATTGCCCACATGATCCATGCCGCTGCGGCCGTGCTCATGATGGGCATGTTCATGGGCCACATTTACCTCGGCACGTTGGGCATGAAGGGCGCCTTCCAGGCCATGCGTACCGGCCAGGTCGACGAAGCCTGGGCCCGCGAACACCATGCGCTTTGGTATGACGATGTCAAGGCGGGCAAGATACCCGCTCAGCGCTCGGTGCCAGCCGGCCAGTCTGGCAACCCGGTGCAAACACAATCCTGATCCGCCCGTTGGAAGCCCTTGCCATGAAGCACGCTGCCCTGTTCATCGCCACCGCCCTGTGCTGCCCCTGGGCCCAGGCCAAGCTGCCCGCACCGACCGACGCCGCCAAGGCCACTGCCGCCGAAACCGCAGCCAAGGCCGCGCATGGCAACAAGGTGGCTGACTTCCAGCTTTGCAAGGCCATGGACAAGGTGGCTGCGAACTATTTCGGTGAAGCCAAAAAGGCCGGCAAGGAAGGCAAGCCTGCCACGGCCACGTCGGCATGCGCCGACCCGGGCCCATTCGTCGCGGCGGCCCCGGCTGTCGTGCCTGCTGCCGCCCCGCCTGCGGGCCCAGCGGCTGCGCCTGTGGCGGCCCCTGCGGCGCCGGCCGCAACGTCACCGCCAAAGAAGCCCTGAGCCCGCTTGACATGCCCTCCAAGCCCCTGATGCCGTTGCCGTCAGGTGAGCCCAGCTCCAGCTTGCCGACCACGCTGCCGCGCCTGACCCATGCCCATGCGCTGTTAACGCGCGAGGTCTGCGTGCTCGACGAATTCGGCCAGCAGCGCAGCATTCACATTCCGAATGAGCGAGCACTCACGGTGTTCGTCGACAAGCGCGAA
>JAYUPO010000135.1:0-12677 GCA_043760085.1 Burkholderiales bacterium | reverse complement strand
ATTGCAGGGCAAGCTCGTGCTGGAAGCCGGATCGGGCGCTGGCCGTTTCACGCAAGTGCTACTGGGTGCTGGTGCCGAGGTGGTGTCGTTCGACTACTCCTCGGCGGTCGATGCCAACGCTGCCAACCAAGGGCTGGCTCCCAAGCTGCACCTGTTCCAAGGTGACATCTTTGAGATCCCCCTGGCAGAACGCGCCTTCGACATCGTGCTTTGCCTGGGCGTCATCCAGCACACACCCGACCCCGCGGCCGCGTTTCGCAGCCTGGCCCGCTATGTTCGACCCGGTGGCCGATTGGTGATCGATTCATACACGCGCAACTTTGCCGCGCTGCTGCACTGGAAGTACGTCTTGCGGCCCCTGACCAAGCGGCTGCCGAAGGAAAGGCTGTACCGCATCGTCGAACGCGCGACGCCGCCGCTTGTGCCCATTGCGCGCTGGTTGCGCCGCGTTGGTGGCCGCTGGGGCGCGCGGCTGGTGCCCATCGTCGAGTACTCGCACCTCGGGTTGGCGCCCGCGCTGAACGTGCAGTGGGCAATACTCGACACCTTTGACATGTACTCGCCGGCGCACGACCACCCCGCCTCACTGGAGACAGTTCACAAGTGGTTCATGGACGCGGGATTTGAACAAGTTCACGTGCGCTACGGCCAGAACGGCGTAGTGGGGTCTGGCGTGTTGCCAAGCACGGCGCAACGCCATGCCGCCAGCGCTGCTGCGCTGACAGGCGCAGCGCGTGGCCTGGCCAAATGAAAATTGTTGTCAACGCCCTGTCGGCGCGGCTTGGTGGCGGCCAAACCTATCTGCGCAACTTGTTCAGCCACCTTCCAGCCGGCGCGAATTTGGAATTCATCGTCTATGCGCCATCGTCATTGGCGCTGCCGGCCGATCCGCGCATTCAACGCGCCACCACCGCTTGGCCAACAACCAACCCGCTCCTGCGCACGCTCTGGGAACGCTGGGGCCTGCGGTCGCGGCTGGCCAGGGAGTCGGCGAACGTGCTGTTTTGCCCCGGTGGCGTCGTGGCAACCCAGCCACCCCTTGGTTGCCAGGTTGTCACCATGTTTCGAAACATGATCCCTTTCGACGCCCGGGTGCGCCGCAGCGTGCCGCCGGGCTTTCAGCGCATTCGCAATTGGCTGTTGCACCGGGTCATGTTGCGCAGCATGGCGCAGGCCGACCTGACCATATTCATTTCCGATCATGCCCGCGCCTTGATCGAAAGCCTGACATCCATTCGCCGCGCGGTCACGATCCCACATGGCGTGGGCGCCGCCTTCCGCACCGCCGGTGCGACACTGCCCCGGCCTGCAGGCGCACCCGTGCTCAGCTACTTGCTTTATGTCTCGAGATTCGATGTCTACAAGCACCATTGGGAGTTGATAGAAGCCTACGCGCGGCTACCGCCAAGCTTGCGTGACAGGCATCCGCTGGTGCTCGTTGGCGAGGCTGACATGCCGCCAGCGCCCCAGGTGCGCGCGCTGATCGAACAGCTGCAGCTTGCGCAGCAGGTACACATCGTCGGCGCAGTGCCGTATGCGGAATTGCCAGCCTGGTATCACCATGCACGGGCCATCATCTTTGCGTCATCGTGTGAGAACTGCCCAAACATACTGCTCGAAGCGCTCGGCGCTGGGCGGCCCATTGCTTGTTCAAACGTCGCACCCATGCCCGAGTTTGGTGGCGATGCGGTTGAGTATTTCTCGCCGTTTGATCCTCAAGACGTGCAGCGCGCGCTAATTCGCGTTCTCACCGACGCCCCCCACGCGGGCTACCTTGCTGCTGCGGCCGCCGCCCGCAGCCAACATTACGACTGGGCGCGGACCGCCGCGCGCACCTGGGGCCAGATCCTCGCGTTGGGTCAAGATGAAACTGCTCGTCTTTAGCCAACACTTTTGGCCGGAGACCTTCCTGGTGACTGACGTGGTACGTTCGCTGCGCATGCGCGGCGTCGAGCTCATGGTGTTAACCGGCCAGCCAAACTACCCCGAAGGCCAAACATACGCCGGCTACAACGCCTGGGCCGCACGGCACACCGTGCACGACGGCACGTCGGTCTATCGCGTGCCGCTCATTCCGCGCGGGCGCGGCGGCTCGCTGCGGCTGGTGCTGAACTACTTGTCGTTCATCGTCTCGGCGTGCACGGCCGGCGCGTGGATGCTGCGCCGCCAACGCATCGATGTCGTGTTTGTGTATGCCACCTCACCCATCCTGCAAACCATCGCTGCGCTGTGGATTGCCTGGATGAAAGGTGCTCGGGTCGTGACCTGGGTACAAGACCTCTGGCCCGACAGCCTCCAGGCCACCGGTCATGTGCGCCAGCCCCGCTTGTTGGCCTGCGTCGCCTCGGTGGTGCGCTGGATCTACCGTCACAACGCCCTGTTGCTGGTGCCATCACATGCTTTCATCGCGCCCGTGCAGGCCATGGCCGGTGCAACGCCTGTGCTCTACCACCCAAACCCGGGCGTTGGGCACGGTGCTGTCCAGGCTTCCGACACGCCGTCTGCTCTGAAATTAGCGCCAGGCTTCAACTTGGTCTTCGCAGGCAACCTGGGCACAGTGCAGGCCTTGGACACCGTGCTCGATGCAGCAGAGCGGCTGCGCGAGCACGCTGATATTCATTGGGTCTTGGTGGGCAGCGGCAGCCGCAGCGCTTGGCTGGCTGAGGAAGTCGGCCGGCGCAAGTTGCACATGGTCAAGCTGCTGGGCCGCTTCGAACCTGCCGCGATGCCCGCCCTTTATGCCCAGGCTTCGGCACTGTTGGTTAGCTTGGTGCGCAGCCCGATCATGAGCCAAACCGTGCCGAGCAAGGTGCAAGCTTACTTGGCCGCAGGCCGACCGGTGATTGCGGCGCTGGATGGTGAAGGCGCCAGGGTGATTGACGACGCATGCGCCGGCGTGACATGCCCAGCCGAGAATGCCGCGGCACTGGCAAACGCAGTTTTGCACTTGCGTGCAATGAGTGACATCCAACGCGAAGAGCTTGGCCTGAATGCGCGCCGATACTTCGCCAACCACTTCGACGCCGAGCGCCTGGCCGAACGCCTCGCGCATCTGCTCACAAGCGTGTGCAGCAGCGCACATGGTCAAGTCAACAATCCGCCCCAGGATCTGAAGCCATGAGCCTTCCGAGCGCAAGGTGCAGCCTGAAAGCACACCCATGAACTCACCCGAAAACGTTCTTGTACTCGGCGCCAGCGGCATGCTGGGTCACGTGGTGCTGGGCTGGTTCGCAGCGCACAAGCAGCATGCCGTGATCGGCACCGTGCGATCAGCGCTGGCGCGTTCACGCCTGCCGGCGCGGCTGCGTGAGCACGCGATCGCCGGGATCGACGTGGAGAACGCAGACAGCCTGACTGAGATCTTCGCGCGCGTGCGCCCAAGCGTTGTCATCAATTGCGTGGGCTTGGTCAAGCAACTGGCGCACGCAGATGACCCGTTGATCGCGCTGCCCATCAACGCGCTGTTGCCACACCGGTTGGCGCGCCTATGTAGCCTGATCGATGCACGCCTGATTCACATCAGTACCGACTGTGTCTTTTCGGGCCGCAACAGCCGCCACGGCGGTTATCTCGAGAGTGACACACCGGACGCCGAGGACATCTATGGGCGCAGCAAGTTGCTGGGTGAAGTTTGCAATGCTCCCAGCGTGACCTTGCGCACGTCGATCATTGGCCCCGAACTTGGCAGCGCGCACGGCTTGGTCGGCTGGTTCTTGGCTCAGGACAAGTGCGTGCGCGGTTTCACCCGCGCGGTGTTCTCAGGTCTGCCCACCGTTGAGCTGGCCCGGGTGATCCACGACTTCGTCTTGCCTAACCGGGCTTTGAATGGGCTGTATCACGTATCGGCCGAACCAGTCGCCAAGTACAAGCTGTTGCGGCTCGTGGCACAACGCTATGAAAAGGCCATCGAAATCGCTCCTGACGACACCTTGGTCGTTGACCGCTCGTTGAATTCAGCCCGCTTTCAAACCGCATCGGGCTACTCGCCCCCAAGCTGGGACGATCTGGTCGCCGCCATGCATCAATTCAAGTAGCCAGCCATGCAGTCATCGCCTTCGCATCTCCCCCACGAGCCCGACATGTTCGAGGACAAAGTACTCTTGATCACTGGCGGAACGGGTTCCTTCGGCAACGCCGTCTTGCAACGACTTCTTCACTCCAGCTTCGCCGAGATTCGCATCTTCAGTCGCGACGAGAAGAAACAAGAGGACATGCGCCTGGCGCTGAAGAACGACAAAGTGAAGTTCCTGATCGGCGACGTGCGTGAGTACGACAGCGTTCATGACGCACTGCGGCGGGTTGACTATGTCTTTCATGCTGCCGCGCTCAAACAGGTGCCGTCGTGCGAGTTCTATCCCATGGAAGCCGTGCGCACCAATGTGCTCGGCGCTGAAAACGTCATGCGCGCCGCCGTGGAGCATGGTGTGCGGCGCTGTGTGGTGTTGAGCACCGACAAGGCTGTCTATCCGATCAATGCCATGGGCATTTCCAAGGCCATGATGGAGAAGCTGATGATTGCCCGTTCGCGACTGTGTGACCCTGAACGCACGGTCCTCACCGCGACCCGGTACGGCAATGTGATGGCCTCGCGGGGTTCGGTCATTCCACTGTTCCTGCAGCAACTGCGTGAGGGTTTGGCGCTGACGATCACGGATCCGACCATGACCCGGTTCCTGATGTCGCTTGAGGAGTCAGTCGATCTGGTGCTCTATGCTTTCAAGCATGCCAGGCCTGGCGACATCTTTGTGCAAAAGGCCCCGGCTTGCACAGTGGGCGATCTTGCACAGGCGATGCGGGAGCTGATGGGGCTGCGCAACGAGATCAGGATCATCGGCACACGGCACGGCGAAAAGCTCTACGAGTCACTGGTGTCGCGCGAGGAGATGGCCAGAGCAGATGACTGTGGACAGTACTTCCGCATCCCAGCGGATTCACGAGACTTGAACTACGACAAATTCTTCGTTCAGGGACAGACGCGCATTTCCGAGTTTGACGACTACACCTCGCACAACACGCAGCAGTTGAACGTTGAACAGGTCAAGGCCGTGCTGCAAAAAATCGACCTCATGCGGGAGGCTTCTCGTGCTTAAAGTGATGACGATCGTCGGCACCCGGCCTGAGGTGATCAGGTTGTCCAGGGTGATTGCCAAGCTTGATCGCCATACCCAGCACACGCTGGTGCATACCGGCCAGAACTTTGACTACGAGCTGAACGGTGTTTTCTTCAACGAACTGGGCATTCGCAAGCCCAACTTCTTCCTGGATGCCGCTGGCGCAACGGCCGCCGAAACGATAGGGCGCGTCATCATTGCGGCAGACAAGGTGATCGACGACGTTTGCCCAGATGCGGTGCTGCTGCTGGGTGATACCAACAGCTCGCTGGCTGCCATTGCTGCGAAGCGGCGCAAGGTTCCGATCTTTCACATGGAAGCCGGCAACCGTTGCTTTGACTTTCGTGTTCCTGAAGAGATCAACCGTCGAATCGTCGACCATATCGCCGACATCAATCTCACGTACAGCGACATTGCCCGCGACTACTTGTTGCGCGAAGGCCTGCCTGCCGACCAGGTGATCAAGACCGGCAGCCCGATGCGCGAAGTGATCGAGTACCACCGCGCGGGCATTGACGCGTCAGACATCGTGCTGCGACTGGGGCTCGATGAGTTCGGCTACTTCATCGTCAGCGCCCACCGGGAAGAGAATGTAGATGCCGATGAGAACCTGATGCGACTGTTTGCGGTGCTCAATGCGCTGGCGCAGGTGCACGGCAAACCGGTCATCGTCTCAACGCATCCGCGTACGCGAAAGCGCATTGACGCCTTGGGTTTGAGCGCGCATTCGCTTGTCACCTTCCACAAGCCCTTTGGATTTCTCGACTACGTGAAGCTCCAAACCCAAGCGATTGCTGTGCTCTCAGACAGCGGAACGATCACCGAAGAGTCGTCAATACTGAACTTTCCGGCGCTCAATTTGCGGGAAGTTCACGAACGCCCGGAGGGCTTTGAAGAAGCCGCAGTGATGATGGTTGGGATGGATGTTGACCGCGTGATGCAAGCGCTGGACGTTGTGCGTGATCAGCCGCGCGGGCCGAGCCGTTTGTTGAACCTCGTGTCCGACTATGCGCCGAGCAATGTGTCAGACAAGGTGCTGCGCATCATCATCAGCTACACAGACTTCGTCAATCGCCGCGTGTGGCACCGCGCCTGAGTGTGTTGATGGTGATCAGCAACAGGTTGGGTTGCGGTCAGTCGTCGCCCGGGATGAGCTCGGGTCGGTACTCCGGCACGACGCGATGCAGCGCGCGCTGCACGGCCAATCCGCCAACAGCCGTTCGCTCCAATTCGGTCAGCACCGTCAACAGATGTTCCGCAGGCAAGCCCGTGTCCTGCAAATGCGCAATACGCAGCGCCGCCACCCGCGTGGGCAAAGTGCTGTCCCCATCGGCCAGCAATTCCTCGAACAACTTCTCACCCGGCCGCAACCCTGAAAACTCAATCCCGATCTCGTCCACGCTGTGCCCGGCCAGGCGAATGAGTTGCCTAGCCAAGTCAACAATCTTCACCGGCTCGCCCATGTCCAGCACCAGCACCTGGCCGCTTTCACCAATGGCCGCGGCTTGCAGCACCAGGCGCGCGGCTTCGGGGATGGTCATGAAGTAGCGAATGATGTCGGGGTGGGTCACGGTGACCGGGCCGCCCTGGGCGATCTGCTCCTTGAACTTCGGTATCACGCTGCCGCTGGAACCCAGCACGTTGCCGAAGCGCACGGCCATGAACTTGGTGCCGGCGTGTTCGGCCGCCATGGCACTTAGCACCATTTCGGCCGCGCGCTTGGTGGCACCCATCACGTTGGTGGGGTTCACCGCCTTGTCGGTGCTGATGAGCACGAAGCGCTCGCATTGCACTTCGGCGGCGGCCAGTGCGGCGTGGTACGTGCCCAGGGTGTTGTTGCGCAGCGCCGCCCAGGCGTTGTCGCTTTCCATCAGCGGCACGTGCTTGAACGCGGCAGCATGGAACACCACTTGCGGTTTGAAGCGTTGGCAGGTGGCGCGCAGGTGTTCCAGGTCTTTGACGTCGCCCATCAGCTTCACCAGCGGCAGCGCCGGGAAGCGTTCGCCCAGGTCTTGCTCGATGGTGTACAGATTGAATTCACTGAGTTCATACAGCACCAGCCGCGCTGGCTTGAAGCGCGCCACCTGGCGGCACAGTTCGCTGCCGATGCTGCCGCCCGCGCCGGTGATGAGCACGGTTTTGCCGTGCAAGGTTTCGCTGATGCCGGCTTCATCAAGCACCACGGGTTCGCGGCCCAGCAAGTCCGTAGGCTCGATGCCGCGCACCCGGTCCACGCCGCGTGAGCCGTCGGCAATTTCTTCCGCATCGGGCACGGTGAGCACCGGCAAGCCGGTGGCCGCGGTCATCTCCAGCAACTGCTTGCGCCGCGCGCCCTTTACCGATGGCAGGGCCACGATGAGATGCGTGGCCGCGCCGCGCACGGCTTTGTCTTGCACGGCGGAAAGTGGCCCGAGCACACGCACGCCGCCGATGCTGGCGCGCTGCTTGGCGGGGTCGTCATCAAGCAGGCCGAGCACGATCCAGCCCTGTTGGTGGATGCCGGCCAGCAGCAAACGTGCAGCTTCACCGGCGCCCAGCACGAGCACGCGGCGCACCTCGGCATCACTGCCCGTGATGCGTGCGCGCGCATGTTCGTACAGCATGCGGTAGCCCATGCGCACCAGCGCCACCAGCATCAGCGCCACAAGCGGGTGCAGGGCCAGCACGGCGCGCGGTACCTTCGTGAGTTGCAGGCCCATCACCACCGCGGCGCTGGCCAAACCGGCCAGTGCACACGCCACGGCAATGCGTTGCACATCGCCAAAGCCCGAGAAGCGCCACATGGCGCGCGGCACACGCAGCAGCACAAAGACCAGCAGGTAGGCCGCCACGATGCCCAGCAGCACCCAGTGGTCGTAGCTGGGCCGGTCGCGCAGCCAGCGCTCGAAGCCCAGGCGGAACAGGTAGGTCACGTTCCAGGCCAGGGCGATGACCAGGCCGTCGATCAGCAGTGACAGGGGTTCGCGATAGGGGCGCAGGCGCGCCAGCGCAAGATCAAGGCGGTGCCAGAAGGTGTTGGGCGCAAGGGTCATTGAGTGGGCTTGTGGGCAGGCGGGCTCAGGCTCTTGTCTGGCTGGCGAAATTGTATGAACCGGGTGCAGAACCGGGCCATGGCGCCGCGCCTGCACGTGCGGTGCTCACACTGCCCACAACACCCCCAGGGGCACGGCCCACAACTGATCGCCAAACGGCAGCAGTTGCTCGCCGGTGTACAGCACCACGCCCCTGGTGAAGTGCGGGCCGGCGGCCGCGGCCAGTTCGCGCAAACCGTTGAAATCAGCCTGGCCGACGCTGGCACTGGCCTTGACCTCGATGCCCGCCACGCGCTGGTCGGGCGTTTCGAGCACCAAGTCAACCTCGCGCCCGGCCACGGTGCGAAAGTGCCATGCCGTGGCTGCGGTTTGGGCCCAGGCCAGGTGGCGGCGCACTTCCTGCACGGCAAAGCTTTCCAGCAATGGCCCCAGTTGGGGCGACAAGCTTAAGCCCGTGGCATCTGCCTGGCCTTGCAGGTGTGCAGCCAGGCCCGCGTCCACCAAGTGCAGCTTGGGCGCCTTGACCAATCGCTTGCCCAGGTTGGCATGCCAGGCGGGCAAGGGCTGCACGATGAACAAGGCTTCCAGCAGCGTGAGGTAGCGCCGCAGCGTGGAGTGCGCAATGCCCGTGGCGCGCGAGATTTCAGCCATGTTGAGCAGCGTGGCGGTGCGCGCACCCAGCAGCGCCAGCAGGCGCGGCAGGTCGTGCAGGCCTTCGATGTGGGTGATGTCGCGCACGTCACGCTGCAGCAGGCTGGCCAGGTAGGCGCTGAACCAGGCGCTGCGGCGCTGCGGCTCGGCGCGCCCTAACGCTTCAGGAAAGCCACTGGCCAGCAACCGTTGCACCACATCGGCACGCTCGGTACGCACGCTGCGCCGCGCCCAGGGCTGGGCATCGAACAGGGCATCCACCAGGTTGTGGGTGGAGCCCGCCAGTTCGGCCTGCGCAAGGGGCTCCAGCGTCAGCACTTCCATGCGCCCGGCCAGGGACTCGGCCACCTTGGGCAGCATGAAGACGTTGGCTGAGCCGGTGAGCAGAAAGCGGCCCGGCGCCGGGTGCAGGTCGACCTCGCGCTTGATCACCGGGAACAGGCCGGGGGCCGCCTGCGCTTCATCAATCACCGTCAGGCCCTGGGTGCCGCGGATCAGGGCCGCCGGGTCGGTGCGTGCCAGCTCGGCCACCACCGGGTCGTCGAGCGTGAAGTACTGGCCGCCTCGGGCGTGCGCCACCTGCTGGGCCAGTGTGCTCTTGCCGACCTGGCGCGCGCCGTTGATGAGCACCACCCGCGTATCAGCCAGCGCGGCGTTCAGCCGGATCATTAAATTTCGCTGCTTCATGGCTGTATTTTCGCCATGGCGTGGCGAAATTGCAAGACTTCAGATTCGACTTCAGGCCTGCCTTGCGGCGTGGCCGGCCCAGGCGACACCCTCAGCGCGAGACCAGCACCCAAAGCGTGCGCACCAGGATGCGCAGATCTGATGCCAGCGTGGCGTGCTCGGCATAAACCGCCTGCAGCGCCAGCTTGCGCGGCAAGATCGTGCTCAGGTATTGCGCTTGCGGGTCAGCCGCGCCGGCCAGCAAGGCCGCTTCGTCGATGAACGCCAGCGCGGCGGGGTCGGTGATGCCGGGGCGCACGGCCAGCACCTGGGCGCGCAACGCTGCGGGGTAGTGCGCCACGTAGCGCGCCACCTCGGGCCGCGGGCCGACCAGGCTCATCTTGCCGCGCAACACGTCCCACAACTGCGGCAGCTCATCCAGCCGCGTGCGGCGCAGCACGCGGCCGGCGCGGGTGATGCGCGCATCCGCCGCCACCGTGAGCGGCAAGCCTTGCGCGCCGGCCACCATGGTGCGCAGCTTGTGGATGCGAAACGGCACGCCGTGGCGGCCGACGCGCTCTTGGCGGTAGAACGCGGGCCCCGGTGAATCGAGCTTGATCCACAGCGCCAACGCGGCCAACAGCGGGGCCAGCAACAGCAGGCCGGCGGTGGCGAAGAGCAGGTCGAACAGCCGCTTGGGCATGCGCCGTGGGCAATGCGCGGCCAGCGTCAGGCCGCGGGGTCGACGCCGTCGAACACGTCGGCCAGCTTCAGCTGCGCGCCCAGGCAGGCCACTTCCAGCACATCACCATCGCTCATGTCATGCAGCACCCACAGGCCATCGGCGCCGCGGCGAAAGCCTTCCACGCGGCGCGAATCCGGGTCGATGAGCACGTATTCCTGCAACGACGCCAGGCGGCGGTACAAGGCGAACTTCAGCCCGCGGTCATAGCCGTGCGTGCTGGGAGACAGTACTTCGACCACCAGCTTGGGCGCATGGAACAACAGGTCAGTGGCCAGGTCGGCCTTGTCGCAGGTGACGAAAACGTCGGGGTAGAAAAGGGTGTCTTCGGCGATCTTGATTTTCATGGCTTCGCTGAACGCGCGGCATGGCGAGCCCACCAGCTCGTTTCCAATAAGCCGCATCAGGTTGCCGACCACGCAACCATGGATGCGCCGCGCGCCCACCATGGCAAAGACTTCACCCCGATAGAACTCATGCTTGTCGGGCTGCTCGTTTTCCCAGGCCAGAAACTCATCCAGCTTCATCTTGAGTTGCGTCACTGCATTCATCATCGCTCCCGGGTTGGCGCGTTCATCCTACGCGCAAGGCCGCGCGCACGGCGGCCACCACGCGCGCCACGTCGGCATCTGTCATGCGCGTGTAGATGGGCAGGCTGACGATGCGCTCATACGCCGCCTGGCTGTGCGGAAAGTCTTCAGCACGAAGTTGGTAGCGGTCGCGCCAATAGGGTTGCGCATGCAGCGGGATGTAATGCACGCTGCACCCAATGCCCTGTGCATAAAGGTGTTCAATGAAAGCGTCGCGCGCAATCGGCGCATCGCTGTTCAAACGAATGGCATACAAGTGCCAGGCATGCTGCTCGCCTGCCGGCGGCTGCGGCGGGCAGCGCAGCGGCAGCCCGGCCAGGGCGGCCGTGTACTGCGCTGCGATCGCCCCGCGCCGCACGGCAAAGGCCTGCGCCTTCTTCAACTGGTGCAAGCCCAGCGCGGCGGCGATGTCGGTGAGGTTGTATTTGAAGCCGGGGGCGACGATTTCGTAGTACCAGCTCGGCACCTTGGCGCTGAAGCGGTCGAACGCATCGCGGCTCATGCCGTGCAGCCGCATCACGCCGGCACGCTTGGCCAGCGCAACGTTGCGCGTGACCAGCATGCCGCCCTCGCCCGTGGTGATGGTCTTGTTGGCGTAGAAACTGAACACCGTGGCGTCACTGCCCAGCGTGCCGACGAGCGCGCCGCCGCTGGTGGCGGGCAAGGCATGCGCCGCGTCTTCCAGCACCTTCAGGCCGTGCTTGTTGGCGATGGCCATGATGGCCGGCATGTCTGCGGCCAGGCCGCCGTAGTGAACGGGGATGATGGCTTTTGTGCGCGGGGTGATGGCGGCTTCGATCAAGCTGGCATCGATGTTCAGCGTGGCCGGGTCGATGTCGACCAACTTCACATCTGCACCCAGGTAGTGCACCACTTCGGCCGTGGCGGTGAAGGTGTTGGTGGTGGTGATGACCTCATCGCCCGGGCCGATGCCCATGGCTTCCAGCGCCAGGTGCAGGCCGGCGGTGGCCGAGTTCACGGCCAGGCAGTGCAAGGTAGCGTCGCCAAGAAAGGTTCGAAAATCGTCTTCGAAGCGCCGCGCCTTGGGGCCGGTGGTGACCCAGCCCGAACGCAGCGTGTCCACCACTTCGGCAATGTCATCTTCGCCGATGTCGGGCAGGGCGAACGGCAGGAAGGGCAGGAAGGGTGCGCTGGGTGGATTCATGCGGGTCGCATCAGCAGGCGTGCCGCGGCGGGTGTGTGCGCATCAGTCGACAAAGCGAATGCGAACCATCTTGCGCTGGCCATCAAGCCACAGCCGCACCATGTAGGCCTGGTCTTCCAGAAAGTACACATCCACGCGCGACGCCAGAAACGGCCCGCGCTGGCCCGCCACTTCCCAGCTTGCACGATAGGCCGAACCACTGCGGGTGGGGTTGGAAAACTGCGTCGTGGGCGACGCCGAACTGGGCAGCAAACCGAACACCTGCTCGACCTGCCGTTGCGACGCCCGCACGGGCAGCGCTTGCACGAGGTGATCCACATAGGCCGCCTCGTCGGCAGCCAGTGATGAGCGGGCCTGCGCCGAACAATGCAGCGCTTCATCGCAGACTTCAATCACCGGCGGGCCCGGCCGGACCTGGGCGAAGCTGGGCAGCGTGGCCGCCCACAGTGCAACCAGAAGCAGGCGCGACATCACATGCCCTCAGACGATGGTTTGGCAATCCAGGCCAGCAGGTGGGTACGCAACAGCGGCAAGGTGTTGAACACGGTGTACAGCCCCGGATGCAGCGCACAAACCAAGCGCGCGATGGGCGGCGCCAGGGTCAGGCGCTGCGCCGTGATTGTCCCCTGCGCAAACAGCTTGCGCACCTGTGCCAGCGGCACACCCCGCACGTCGGGGTTATGCGGGTTGTTGACGGTGAAGTCGTACCACAGCACGGCG
>JAYUPO010000134.1:0-1921 GCA_043760085.1 Burkholderiales bacterium | reverse complement strand
CGAGTGCGGCGCAGGCCTGGAGCGGCCACACCTTGTGCAGTTGGCAGGCGCTGGCGCCGCTGGCTGAGCTGCAAGGCGTGCAGGTACCGGCCGAGACGCTGGAGCAGTTTGTCAGCGCCAGCGCTCTGCGCCTGGAAGCGCTGCTGCGTGACCATGAAGCCTGGGCCCGCCAGAACCTGGCGGACTACCCTGCGCGGCCCGATGACCTGGCCTTCAAGGCCGCTGCCGCCGGCTTGGCCGTGCCGCGCTTCCTGCAGGCCTTGCGGCTGAACGGCGAGTCGCGCTTGAAGCTGTTCGTGCAGTTGCGCCCGGGCCAGGCGCGGGCGGATCAACCGCGCATGCCCTGGGTCGACATCAGCGCCTTGCGCAGCGGCAGCGCGGCGCGCGAGAGCAGCTTTGTGCTGCTGCAACCGGGCGACACCGTGGCCGCGCTCGACGTGCTGGCCAGCGCCTCCAGCGAGCCCGACTACGGCCTGGACATCGGCCTGTTCACTGATAACGGCACGGCGCAAGGCGCGCGCTACGGCTTTGGCAAGCAGCCCTACGGCAGCCCGGCGGTGGACTATTCGAGCCAAGCGCCGTTTCACATGGGCTTCTTTCACGAAGCCGGCATCGTCAACCTGGTGGCGCCGTTCATTCGCCGCGGCCACCCCGAGTCGCGCATTGCCTTGTTCAGTGCCCTGGCGCGCGAGGCCTTCGCCAGCGGCCACGCCTATTGGGGCTGGCGCTTCACCGGCTGGGCCTTGCATTACGTGCAAGACCTGACCCAGCCCTATCACGCCCGCGCGCTGCCCGGGGTGGGCGCGGCGCGCATGTTGTGGATGTACGCCCTGGCCATGGCCGGCCGGCCGGCCACGCGCGACGACGCCATCACCCTGGTGACCAACCGCCACATCGTGCTCGAGGGCTACCAGTTCGCGCGCATGAGCCGGGCCTACGAGCGTGGCGACCTGAACGATGCCTTGCTGGCCGCGTTGCGCGATGCCTCGATCGACCGCGGCCATTGGCTTTACGCCGGTGGCGATGCGCGCAGCCGGGTCAGCGCCGAAGCCGCGGCCAACGCTGACCAGCTCGACGGGCAACTCGCCCGCAGCTTCCCGGCGCGGCTGGTGGCGGACGCCGCGCAGCCGCTGGGCAACGATGCCAGCAGCATCGACATGCAGGCCGCCGCGCGCGAAATGCCGGCCACCGAGCAAGCTGCATTCGAGCGTGAACTGATCACCTTGATGCAGCGCCTGGGCCAGCACACCCGTGCCCTGGTGCGCGCGGTGCTGGCACCGCGGTGATGCGCTCAGCAGCGCCCATGATCGGCATCGACCTGGGTGGCACCAAGATCGAAGCCGCGGTGCTGGGTGCCGATGGCGCGCTGCTTTGGCGCCAGCGGGTGGCCACGCCGCGCGACGATTACCCGGCCACGCTGCAAGCCATCAGCGCCCTGGTGTCGGCGGCCGAAAGCGACACGGGTCAGGCTGGCATGAGCCTGGGCGTGGGCGGGCCGGGCACGCTCACGCCCGAGGGGCTGCTGAAGAACGGCAATTCGGTGTGGCTGAATGGCCGGCCGATTGAGCGCGAACTGGGCCAACTGCTGCAACGCCGGGTGCGCTACACGAACGACGCCAACTGCCTGGCCCTGAGCGAAGCCACCGACGGTGCGGGTGCCGGCTGCAGCGTGGTGTTTGCGGTCATCCTGGGCACCGGCACGGGCGCGGGCATCGCCGTGAACGGCCGCGTGCTGCAAGGCCCGAACGGCCTGGCCGGTGAATGGGGCCACAACCCGTTGCCCTGGGGTGATGCGGGCGAGCCGCGCCTGCGCTGCTGGTGCGGCCAACACGGCTGCGTGGAAACGCTGCTCAGCGGCCCGGGCCTGGCGCAAGACCATGCGCGGGGGCACGGCGGTGCGCTCGGCGGCGAAGAGATCGTG
>JAYUPO010000133.1:0-4660 GCA_043760085.1 Burkholderiales bacterium | reverse complement strand
ATGGGCGAAGACGACGCCTTGCTCGATGTGGTGTCGTCGGCCAACGTGGCCTGCGGCTTTCATGCCGGCGACCCGCTGATCATGCAGCGCACGGTACGCACGGCGCTGGCACGCGGCGTGGACGTGGGCGCGCACGTGGGCTTTCCGGACCGCCAGGGCTTTGGCCGGCGCGTCATGCACATCGATGTGGAAGAACTGGCGGCGATGGTCACTTACCAGCTCGGCGCGCTGGCGGGCATCGCGCGTGCTGCCGGCCACCGCATGTCGCACATGAGTTTTCACGGCGCCTTGGGCAACATGGCCGCGGCCGATGCCGCACTGGCCGGCCCGCTGCTGCGCGCCGTGGCGGCGTTCGATGCGGGGCTCGTCATCAGCTCGTCCACCAGCCGCGCCATCGAAACGGCCGCAGCGTCATGCGGCCTGCGCGTGGCCACCACCTTTTTGGCGGATCGCGCCATCGACGATGACGGCCTGTTGGTGCCGCGCATGCTGCCCGGCGCGGTGATCCATGATGAAGCCACCGTGCTGCAACGGGTGCGGCGCTTGCTCACACAAGGCGATGTGCTGTGCCACAGCGGTGCGGCGCTGGCAATGCAGCCACGGTCCATCCTCGTGCATGGCGACACGCCGGGTGCGGTGGCGCTGGCCCGCCTGGTGCGCGCAGAAGTGCTGCGCGCCGGCGGGCGAATCGTGCCCTTGTCCAAACAACTTGCCACCCAGCAAGATGTCAAACGCGAGGCGACATAAGGTGGCCTTATCGCACCACAGCCAAACCGTCTTGGCACTCCCCGCGAACGCTGGCTAGATTGCCCCACTGACCTCAGGATCGCCATGCCTTTCTCCGACTACAAAACCGCACTCGTCACCGGCGCCTCAGGCGGCATCGGCGCGGCCGTGGTCGAGCGCCTGTGCAGCGAGGGGCTGACGGTGCATGCCCTGGCGCGCAACGAAGCGGCCCTGCGCGAGCTGGCCGCGCGCACCGGTTGCATCGCCCAGGCGCTGGACGTGACCGACTTGCCAGGCATCACCAAGCTGACGCAAGACCATGAATTCGATGTGCTGGTCAATAACGCCGGGGTAGACAGGCCGCGCTTATTCCTGCAAGCACAAGGCGATGACATCGACCTGTTGATCGACGTGAACCTGCGCGCCGTGCTGCACCTGTGCCGCCTGGTGGTGCCCGGCATGGTGGCGCGCAACCGCGGCCATGTGGTGAACATCAGCTCTATCGCCGCGGCCTACAACTTCAACGGCAATTCCACCTATCACGCCACCAAGGCCGCGGTAAGCATGTTGTCGCGCCAGTTACGCATCGACGCCTTCGGCAAGCGCGTGCGCGTGACTGAAATTTGCCCCGGCCGCGTGGCCACCGACATCTTTGCCCATGTGCATGGCGACAGTGCCGAAACCTACGAACGCTTCGTCAAGGGCTTCGAACTGCCGCAAGCGGCTGACATTGCTGACGCCATTGCCTTTGCCATCGCCGCGCCGGCCGCAGTGAACATCGGCCACATGGAAATCACGCCCACCATGCAGGTGCCCGGCGGCCTGCAAACCACGCGGCCAGGCTAACAAAAGAGCGTGATGAACCGACGTCATGAAGGCGCAGCATGAAGGGCTTTGACGTCTGGGCCATCTTGATGGACCCGCGCTTCACCGCCATGCTGGTGCAGGGCGTGAAGATGACGCTCATCATCGCCATCGGCTCCTGGCTGCTGGCCATGAGCCTGGCCTTTGTGCTGCTGACCTTGCGGCTGATGCCGAACGTTATCAGCCAGCGCTTCGTGCAAGGCTATGTCTCGTATCACCGCAACGTGCCCACGCTGGTGCAGCTGATGCTGTGGTACTTCGGCATCGCCAACCTGTTACCCGGCGCCTTGCAAACCTGGCTGTCGGCACACAACGGCGAAGCGGTGTTTGCCGTCATCGGCCTGGGGCTGTGCCAGGCGGCCTACTTCAGCGAAGACCTGCGCTCTGGCCTGCGTGCCGTGCCGGCAGGGCAGGCTGAAGCCGCGCGTGCGCTGGGCCATGGTTTTGCCGGCGCGCTGCGCCATGTGCTGTTGCCGCAGGCGGTGCGCAATTCGCTGCCCGCGCTGGTGAACCACAGCGTGTCGCTGTTCAAAAACAGCAGCCTGGCCATGGCCATCGGCGTGGCCGAACTCACGCACGCCGTGAAGGAAATTGAGAACCTCAGCTTCCGTGCGTTCGAGAGCTACTTGCTGGCCACGGTGATGTACCTGTTCGCCTCGCTGCTCATCATGGCCTTTGGCATGTGGCTGGAACGGCGCACGCGTGTCGCCGGGCAGGGGGCGGCGTGATGGCGGCGCTGCTCGTGGGCATGTGGGAGATCGTGCGCGACAACTGGTTGCTGCTGCTCATCGGCCAATACCCGAACGGCCCGCTGGGCGGCATCTGCGCCACGCTCATTCTTTCGGTGCTGGGCATCGTGCTGGCGTTTCCCTTGAGCGTGCTGCTGGCGCTGGCGCGGCTGTCACGCTGGCGTTGGCTCAGCGCACCGGCCACGGCGCTCATCATGGTGGCGCGCGGCGTGCCGCTGCTGATGATCATCTTGTGGGTGTACTTCATGGTGCCGTTGCTGATCGGGCGCAACGTCTCGGGCTTCACCACCATGCTGGTGACGCTGGTGCTGTACGAAGGCGCCTACCTGGCCGAGGTGGTGCGCGCCGGCATCCAGGCCTTGCCCAAGGGGCAGATGGAAGCGGCGCGTGCCCTGGGTCACAGCCACCTTGGCGCCATGTGGCTCGTGGTGTTGCCGCAGGCGCTGTTCAACATGCTGCCGGCCATGCTCAGCCAGTTTGTCTCGACCATCAAGGAGACGACCCTGGGCTATGTGATCAACGTGCCTGAACTCACTTTTGCTGCCGGCCAGATCAACAACCAGTTGCTGACCAAGCCGTTCGAAGTGTTCGCCATCCTGGCGCTCATTTACTACGTGGTGTGCTGGAGCTTGAGTTGGGCTGCCACCAAGCTGGAGCAGCACATCGAAGCGCAGCGCGGAGGCGCGCCGCGCGCTGCGGCGGGCATGGTGCTGGGGCACGCGGCATGATCGAATTTCGCGCCGTCAACAAGTGGTTCGGCCCGCTGCATGCGCTGGTGGACATCACGGCCCAAGTCAGCAAGGGCGAGGTGGTGGTGGTGTGCGGGCCGTCGGGCTCGGGCAAGTCCACGCTCATTCGTACCGTTAACCGGCTGGAAGACATTGCCTCGGGCGAGCTGCATTTCGACGGCCACAGCGTTCATGCGCCCATGAGCTCGGCCGCACTCAACCGCTTGCGCAGCCGGGTGGGTTTTGTCTTCCAGAGCTTCAACCTGTTTCCGCACCTCAGCGCGCTGGGCAACGTGATGCTTTCGCCGCAGCGCGTGAACGGCCTGGGCAACGCCGAGGCGCGCGACAAGGCGCTGCAACTGCTTGAGCGCGTGGGACTGGCCGACAAGGCCGCCGCGTTCCCGGCCCAGCTTTCGGGCGGGCAGCAGCAGCGCGTGGCCATTGCGCGCGCCCTGGCCATGGAGCCGCCGGCCATGTTGTTCGATGAACCCACCAGCGCGCTCGACCCCGAAATGGTGGGCGAAGTGCTGGCCGTGATGCGCAGCCTGGCCGCCGACGGCATGACCATGATGTGCGTGACGCATGAGATGGGCTTCGCCCGCGAAGTGGCCGACCGCGTGTGGTTCATGGACGCCGGGCGCATTCTTGAATCCGCCGACCCGGAAAGCTTTTTTGGCAACCCGCAGCACCCGCGCGCGCAGCGCTTTTTGTCCGATCTGCGCACCCGTTAACCACAGTAACGTTTTTACCCCACCGTTCCACAGGAGACACCGCCATGAACCCCAAATCGATCACCTTGTCCCTCGTCGCCGGCGCCATGCTGAGCACCTTGCCGCTGGCCGCCAGTGCCGACCAGTTGGGCGACATCATGCAGCGCAAGGAGCTGCGCTGCGGCACCTTCGCCGACGTGCCGCCATTCGCCGCGCCCGACCCCAAGACGCGTGAGATGGTGGGCCACGATGTGGACATCTGCCTGGCGATTGCCAAGCGCCTGGGGGTCGCGGCCAAGGTCACCCCGCTGTCAGTGGAAGCGCGCGTGCCCGAGGTGAAGTTGGGCCGCGTGGACATCACGGTGGCCAACCTGGCCTACACGCTGGGCCGCGCCGAACAAATCCAGTTCAGCGACCCGTACTACCTGGCCAAGGAAATGCTGGCCGTGCTGGCCAGCGACCCCGGCACCAAGCCGGCTGATTTCAAAGGCAAGCGCATCGCGTCCACCAAGGGCTCGACCTCGGAGCTTTCCATCAAGCTCAACGAATCGGAGCCGGTGACCTTTGTCGACACTGGCTCGGTCTACATGGCCGTGCAGCAGAACAAGGCGGTGGGCATGGTGGCCAACACCATGACCATCACCAAGCTGGTGAACCAAAGCAAGACCGCGGGCCAGCCGATGAAGATGATCGAGGACCCGATGGTCTTTCAGCCCATCGGCGTGGGCATGAAGAAAGACGAGCCGGCTTTGCTGGCCAAGGTGAACGCCACGCTCAAGGCGATGGAAGACGCCGGTGAGCTGACGGCCATCTGGAACAAGTGGCTGGGTCTGGACACCGAATTCAAGATGGTGCGCAAGGACAAGGTGGCGCCGCTGTCGCA
>JAYUPO010000132.1:0-4663 GCA_043760085.1 Burkholderiales bacterium | reverse complement strand
CAGCATGAACTTCGTTTTCGAACCCGAAGCCCAGGTCGCCGTTCCGGTGGCGGGAAGCAGCAGCCACTACCCGGTGCGGCGTATTTATTGCGTGGGCCGGAACTACGCCGCGCACGCGCGCGAGATGGGTTTCGACCCGGACCGCGAGCCGCCGTTCTTCTTCTGCAAGCCAGACAACGCCATCGTGTTGGCGCCACCCGGCCAAACGGTGAACATGGCCTACCCGCCGGCGACCGAGAACTACCAGCACGAAATTGAACTCGTGGTGGCCATCGGCAAGGCAGGTGCCAACGTTTCGGTTGAGCAGGCAAATGATCACGTCTACGGCTATGCCGTGGGCCTGGACATGACGCGGCGCGACCTGCAATTCAAGCTGCGCGACAAGGGCCGGCCCTGGGAGCTGGGCAAGGCGTTCGACGAGTCAGCGCCGATCGGCTTGATTCATGCTGCCTCCCGCATCGGCCACCCCGACAAGGCGGCGATTTGGGTGCAGGTGGATGGCGCCGACAAGCAGCGCAGCGACATCAACATGTTGATCTGGTCGGTGCCTGAGGTGATTGCCAACCTCAGCACCTACTTCACCCTGCAACCCGGCGACCTGATCTACACCGGCACGCCCGAAGGCGTGGGCAAGGTGCAGCGCGGCCAGGTGCTGCGCGGCGGCATCGATGGGCTGGGCGAGATCAGCGTCAAGGTTGTTTGAAACGTTGATCATTCAATTTGCAGCAGGAAGCATCACCATGAATCGCAGATCCACTCTCGGCTTGGCCGTTGCGGCCGCAGCCATGGCGGCAGGCTTTGGCGCGCCCGCGCAGGCCCAGACCGACTTCCCCAACAAGCCCGTCACCGTGATCACGGCCTTCCCGGCCGGCAGCGGGCCCGACGCCACGTTGCGCATCCTGGCCGAAAAGTTGAGCAAGGCCTGGAACCAGCGCGTGCAGGTGGAAAACAAGCCTGGTGGCGGCGGCTTCATCGCCATGGACACGGCCAAGCGCGCCGCGCCCGATGGCTACACCCTGCTGCAAATCGACAGCGACCACCTGGCGGCCGTGCCGCACCTGTACAAGCAGCGCGGCGCCGACGCCGTGAAGCAATTCGAGCCGGTGGCGTCGATGTTCTACACCACCTTCATGGTGGTGGTGGGCAAGGATTCGCCGTTCAAGACCATCACCGACATCATCAACGCCGCCAAGGCCAACCCGGGCAAGGTCACCTATGGCTCATGGGGCGTGGGCAGCCCGGGGCATTTGGCGGCTGAGCTGCTGGAGCTGCAAACCGGCATCCAGATGCAGCACATTCCCTATCGGGAGACCAGCCAGTTGTTCACCTCGGTGGGCGCGGGCGACGTGGCCTGGAGCATGGGCACACTGCCCTCCAGCTCGGGCCCCTACAAGGCCGGCAAGTTGCGTTACATCGCCGTGGCCGCGCCGCAGCGTTTGAGCCAGGTGCCCGAGGTGCCCATCGCCGCCGAGGCCGGAGCGTCGAAGGATTTCCTGGTGAACGCCTTCGTGGTGCTGGTGTCGCCCAAGGGCCTGCCCGCGGCGCTGCGCACCAAGATCAATGCCGATGTGGCCACCGCGCTGACCGACCCCGAACTGCGCGCCCGCTTCGATACCTTTGCCTTCCAGCCGATCAGCTGGACGCCGGAAGAAATCAGCCGCAACGCCGAGGCGAAGTCAAAGGTTTATGAGCAGTTGGTGAAAAAGGCCAACATCTCGCTGGAATGAACTTGAACCCGGCACCGCCGCAAGGGCAGCACCGGGTTAACGTTTCAAACCAGGCAAGTTGTGAACCTCAGGCGTGGCGCTCAGGCGCGCCGCTTGCGCGCTGCCACGGCCACGCCCAGCAGGCCCAGCGCCATCAAGGCGTAGGTGCTGGGCTCGGGGATCGGTGCCAGGAAGCCACGGATCTCGCCGCCCCCGGCGAAGCTGCTGTGGATGTTCATGTACGCGCGGCCTGAATCCAGCCCGGCGTCGAGCGCGCTCAGCGCGGTGGACACGGTGCCGCCGTTGGCCGTGACGAACGCAGCGTTGTAGCTGCTGGCCAGCGTCAGGTCGAACGTCTTGTCGTAGGTGCCGCTGGTGCCGCCGAGCGGGAAGTCAAGGAAGCTCGGCGTCATGCTCGACACGCCCGCCGTGCCGGCGCCCGGCACGACCGTGCAGCAATGGATGTGCGCGGCCGTCACGTTGCCCGTCAAGCCGCTGAAGCTGGCTTGCACACGCATGGTCATCGAAGCGAGGTTGAGGGTGACGCTGGTCGTGCCCGTGCCCAACGACGCAATGGGCGGCGCTTCGGCCGCGCCAGACAGCGTGGTGGTGTACACGGTGGTGTGGGCCTGCGCGGCAGGCAGCGCCAGGGCCAGGGCGGCGGCCGCCGTGGCCAAAAGGGTGAATGACTTCATGGAGGGTCTCCGGGCATGGGGAGCACCCATGTTGCGCCCCTGCGCGCCGCAGGGCATTGGGGAAATCCGGGTGGCCCCCCAAGGAATAATTCGAATATACTAGAACTATGGAAGAAATGGATGTCGTGCAAAGCCTGGCCGCACTGGCCCAGCCGCTGCGCCTGCGCGTGTTCCGCGCGCTGGTGGTGGCGGGCCCGCAAGGCCTCACGCCCGGGGCCTTGTGCGTGGCCCTGGTGGTGCCTGCCAACACGCTGTCTTTCCATCTGAAAGAGCTGGCGCACGCGCGCCTGGTGTCGCAGCAGCGCGATGGCCGCAACCTCATCTATCGCGCTGCGTTCGAGCGCATGTCGGCGCTGCTGAAGTACCTCACCGCGCATTGCTGTGAAGGCCGCTCCTGTGCCCCCGCTGCGCGCAAACCTCGCTCTTGATCTTGTGCCTTGACCCTCAAACTTTTTTGCAAGGAAATGCAACATGAAGCGCTTTCACGTTCACGTCCACGTTCAAGATCTCGCGCACAGCGTGGGGTTCTATTCCAAACTCTTTGCCGCCGAGCCGGCGCGCCTGGAGGCCGACTACGCCAAGTGGATGCTGCAAGACCCACCGTTGAACTTTGCCATCTCGGCGCGTGGCGGCCCGCTGGGGGTCGATCACCTGGGTTTTCAAGCCGAGAACGAGGCCGAGCTGGCCGAGTTGAAGGGCCGCGCCGCAAACGCCGATGCCCCTGTGCTCGACGAAGGCCAGACCAGCTGCTGCTACGCGCGCAGCGACAAGCACTGGGTCACCGATCCGCAGGGTGTGGCCTGGGAGCAGTTTCACACCCTGGCCAACATTCCGCTGTTCCATGAGGCGCCGCGCGCCGATGGGGCTTGCTGTGCCGGCGCGGGCACGCCGGCCGTCGCGCTGGCCGCGCCCGCGGCGGCTTGTGCACCTGCACCAGCAGCAGCACCTGTACCTGCACCTGTACCTGCACGCGGCAAGCCCGTGAACGTGGCGGTCAAGGCCGCCGGTTCTTGCTGCTGAAAGCGCGCCGCATTCAGGGCCGCGCGTTGGGAAAGAACAGTTGCTCGCCGCCCACCTTGTAGGCGGCAATCGCGGCCTGCCCCGGCGCTGACACCAGCCAGTCCACGAAGCGCTGCGCCAGCGCCGCCTGCACATGCGGGTGGCGCGCCGGGTTCACCGCCATCACGCCGTACGGGTTGAACAGGCGCTGGTCGCCTTGCACCAGCACGGCCAGGTCGGCGCGGTTCTTGAACGCCAGCCAGGTGCCGCGATCCGCCAACACATACGCGTTCAGCGACGCGGCCATGTTCAGCGCCGGGCCCATGCCGCAGCCGCACTCCCTGTAGCCCGCGGGCTTGGCGCCGGCCAGGTTCACGCCGGCGGCCTGCCAATAGCGCAGCTCGGCCGCATGCGTGCCGCTCTTGTCGCCGCGCGAGACGAGCGGCTGCGTGCTGCTGGCAAGCTTGGCCAGCGCGGCCACGATGTCCTGGCCCTTCACGCCGGCCGGGTCGGCCTTGGGGCCGATGAGTACGAAATCGTTGACCATCACCGGCCAGCGCCGGGTGCTGAAGCCATCGGCCACGAATTTTTCCTCGGCCGCCTGGTCGTGCACGAACAGCACGTCGGCGTCGCCGCGGCGGCCCATGTCCAGCGCCTGGCCGGTGCCCAGGGCCACCACCCGAACCTCGATGCCGCTGGCAGCCTTGAACGCCGGCAACAGGTGCGCGAACAGGCCCGACTGTTCAGTGGATGTGGTGGACGCCATCACGATGAACGGCGTTTGCGCCATGGCGGGCTGCACGCCGGCCACAGCCAGCAGGCCACAGCCCAGGGCGAGCCAGGCGCGGCGTGGGAAGGTGAGGGTGAACATGGCGGTGATGGATGGCTCGACCGCACCCATTCTCAAGGAGGCCCGCGCCGCTGGCCTGTTGCAGCGGGCCACGGCCGGCTGGGTGCGGCGGATGTATCGTCGCGCTCCCGTTCCAAGCATGCGTTCGCCATGGACAACATCGACCTCCAAGTGCTTGGCCAAGTGGCCAAATGGCTGGCCCAGGGCCACCGCGTGGTGCTGGGCACCATCACCCGCACCTGGGGCTCGGCGCCGCGGCCACCGGGCTCCACCGTGGCCATCCGCGATGACGGTCTGGTCAGCGGCAGCGTCTCGGGCGGCTGCATCGAAGACGACCTGATCGACAAGGCGCGCGAAGGCGTGCTGGCCCGTGGCGTGCCCAAGGTGGTGCGCTACGGCATCGATGCTGACGC
>JAYUPO010000131.1:0-4666 GCA_043760085.1 Burkholderiales bacterium | reverse complement strand
CGGCGCGGCGGTCTGCGGCGGCATCGGTGTCGGCTGCGCCGCGCTCGTGCTGGCGGGCCCGGTCCGCCAGGCCGCCGGCGCGGGGCGTGCCGGGTTCGGTCGCGGCCGGTTTGCGCGCGCCGGCCTTTGGCCGGTTGTCGTTGTCCGGCGCCTCGGCGGCCGGCGCGGGTTTTTGCGCTGCAGCCGGGTGTTTGGTGAGCTCGGCCGCTTCGGCCCGGGCACGGGCGCGCCTGAGTTCACGGCCAAAGGCCGCCGGGTCGGGCGGCTTGGGCGGCGTGAAGGGCGTGCCTGGTGCCGTCGTCGTGTGTGCCGTCGTCTTGGCAGCGGCGAGGGTAGGCAGGGGGCTGAGCGCGGGCAGGGCGGTGGGTGGCATGGCGGCCTTCAGTAGACAGTGGTGGGGGCGTCGGCGGGCGCGTCGCCGTGCAGGGCGTTATCAGGTTGGGCCGTGGCCCGGCGCAGGGCAAATTCGTCCAGCTCTTTTTGCTCGCGGCGCCGCTGCTGCTGCAGGGCCAGGGCGTGGCGGCGTTCGATCAAGACCCGCAGGCTGGCCAGGCGGCGTTCGCAGGCGTGCAGCGCGGCCTGGGCGCGCGCGCATTGCGCATCCAGCAAGGTGACCTGGTCATGCTGCTGCGCCACGGCGTCATCAAGCCGCTGCATGAACGCGCGAAAGCTGTGCAGCAGCTCCACGCTGCTGTGGCCGCGCGCCTGCGGCGACCAGCGGCCCTGGTAGTCACGCCGGTACTGCTGCAATTGCTCGGCCTGCATGCGCGCCCGGTCGGCCGCTTCGCGCGCGCGCTGCAGCGCGGCGGCGGCGCGGTCGCGCTCGCGCGTGTCGTGTTCCAGCAGGGTGAGCAGGGCGCCGGGCATGGTTAACGCGATCTGGCGCTCAGCCCAGCAACGCCAGCGCCAGTTGCTGCCGGCTTTGCGCCAGGCTGGCGCTGTCGTGCATGCCTTGCTGCAAGAACGCCAGCAGCGGCTCGCGCAGGCGCACCGCGGTGTCGAGTTCGGCGTCCTGGCCGGGCACGTAGGCGCCGATCTGGATCAGGTCTTGTGCCTTGCGGTAGCGCGCCAGCAACTGGCGCGCACGGCGGGCTTGCAAGACCTGGTCAGGGTCGACGATGGCGTTCATCACGCGCGAGATCGAACGTTCCACGTCAATGGCCGGGAAGTGCCCGCCTTCGGCCAGTTCGCGCGCCAGCACGATATGGCCGTCGAGGATGCCGCGCGCGGCATCGGCGATCGGGTCCTGCGGGTCGTCGCCCTCGGTCAGCACGGTGTACAGCGCAGTGATCGAGCCCACGCCGTTCAGCCCGTTGCCGCTGCGTTCCACCAGTTGCGGCAGCTTGGCAAAACAGCTCGGCGGGTAGCCGCGCGTGGCCGGCGGCTCGCCGATGGCCAGGGCGATTTCGCGCTGCGCCATGGCATAGCGGGTCAGGCTGTCGAGCAGCAACAGCACATGCTGGCCTTGATCGCGAAAGTGTTCGGCAATGGCGCTGGCGTAATGCGCGCCCTGCATGCGCAGCAGCGGCGGCACATCGGCCGGCGCGGCCACCACCACGCTGCGCGCGCGGCCCTGGGCTTCAAGGATGTCGTCGATGAACTCCTTCACCTCGCGGCCGCGTTCGCCGATCAGGCCGACCACGATCACATCGGCCGCGGTGTAGCGCGCCATCATGCCCAGCAGCACGCTCTTGCCCACGCCGGTGCCGGCAAACAGGCCCAGGCGCTGGCCGCGGCCCAGCGTGAGCAGGGCGTTGATGGCGCGCACCCCGGTGTCCAGCGGCGTGCGGATCGGCGCGCGCTCCATGGCGTTGAGCGCGCGGCGTTGCATCGGCTCGTGGCTCACCTGGCGCAGCGCGCCCAGGCCGTCGATCGGCTGGCCGTGCGGGTCGAGCACGCGCCCGAGCAGGCCGCGGCCCACCGGCAACTGCAGGCCGCGCTCCGGGCTCGGCCGCCAGGCCGCACCCGTGCTGCCAAAGCGTGGTGGCTGCTGCGCTGCGGTGTGCGGCAGCACGCGCGCGCCGGGCGTGAGGCCGTGCATCTCACCACTGGGCATGAGGAAGGCGCGCGTGCCGCTGAAGCCCACCACTTCGGCCACCACGTCGCTCTGGCCGGGGCTGCGCACCACGCACACCGCGCCCACCGGCACGCGCAGGCCGGTGGCTTCGAGCACCAGCCCGGCCACGCGCACCAGCCGGCCTTCACAGGCCAGCGGCGCACTCGTGCCGGCGGCGGCGTGCAGGTCAACCAGGTAGCGTTGCCAGCGCCGGGCGCGCGGGCTGTGCAGCGAGCTGTCCACCAGGCTGTCCATTCGGCTGTCCACGGGGCTTTGCTGGGCGGTCGTCATGCGCCAGTGCCCACCGCGGTCTCACCCAGCCAGGGCAAGCTCACGCCCAGCGTCTGCACGGCCTGGGCCCAGCGTTGTTCGATGCGCGCGTCGACCAGGCCGAGGTCAGACTCGATGCGGCAGCCGCCGCGCTGCACCTGCGCATCGGCCAGCAGCCGCGCGCCGCGTGCAGCCAGGGTCTCGTGCAGGCCCTGCGCGACAAAGTCGAGGTCTTCAGGGTGCACATGCAGGCTGATGTGGCGCGCGTTGAGCAGCATGTCGGCCAGGGCCTGGCGTGCCACGTCGGCCACCTGTTCGGGGCGCGCCGTCAACTCGCTGCGCAGCACCTGGCGCGCCAGTTGCACGGCGGTGTCGGCCAGGCCTTGCGCCAGTTGTGCCTCCAGCGCGCTGAGCTGGGCATCGAAGCTGCGCAGCAGTTCGCCCAGTCGGGGCGCCACCTGTGCGCGGTGCTCGTGCTTGAAGGTTTCAAGCGCATGCAGGCCCGCGGCGTGGCCTTCGTCGTACCCCGCCTGGCGCGCCAGCGCGAGCTGGGCGCGCAGCGCCTGGGCCACGTCGCCGGCCGGGCTGGCCGCGGCGGCGCTGGGCGCGCCGTGCCCACCGCTGGGCAGCAAGGCGCGCGGTTGCCAGGCCGCCACCGGCCCCAGCGCTTCGCGCGGAATGAAGCGCGGTGATGTTGGCCGGGGTGCTGGCCGGGGTGCTGGCCAGGGTGCGGCCCCCGCCGGCAGCGCTAACGGTTCAGACGAACTGGTCATCGCCGCCACTGGCCATGACGATCACGCCTTCGTCGGTGAGACGGCGCACGACCTTGAGCAGTTCTTTCTGCTCGGCCTCGACCTCGGACAAGCGCACCGGCCCGCGCGATTCGAGGTCTTCGCGCAGCGTCTCGGCCGCGCGCGAGCTCATGTTCTTGAAAATCTTGTCGCGCAATTGCGGCGTGGCGCCCTTCAACGCGATCACCAGCGAATCGGACTGCACTTCCTTGAGCAGCGACTGGAAGCCCTTGTCGTCGAGCTTGTTCAGGTCGTCGAAGGTGAACATGTTGTCCATGATCTTCTGCGCCAGCTCGGTGTCGGCCTCACGGATGAAATCCAGCACCGCGGTTTCCATCGTGCCGCCCAGCATGTTGATGATCTCGGCTGCGGGCTTGGCGCCGCCCAGCTTGGCCGTCTTCATGCGTTCGCCGCCGGCCAGCACGCGGCTGAGCACGTCGTTCAAGTCCTTCATGGCCGAGGGCTGGATGCCGTCGAGCGTGGCCACGCGCACCATCACTTCGTTGCGCTGGCGCTCGGTGAACAGCTTGAGCACTTCCGAGGCCTGGTCGAATTCGAGGTGCACCAGGGTGGCGGCCACGATCTGCGGGTGTTCATTGCGCAGCAGCTCGGCCACCGAGCCCGCGTCCATCCATTTCAGGCTTTCGATGCCGCTCACATCGGCGCCTTGCAAGATGCGGTCGATCAGCAAATTGGCCTTGTCCTCACCCAGCGCGCGGCGCAGCACGGCCTTCACATATTCATCGGTGTCGGGCACCAGCATGGTTTGCGCACCGGACTGCGCACCAAACCTGTCAAGCACCTCGTCCACGCGCTCGTTGCTGATGGCCTTCATGCGCGCGATCGTCTCGCCCAGGCTCTGCACTTCCTTGGGGCTAAGGTGCTTGAAGACCTCGCTGGCTTGTTCCTCGCCCAGCGACATCAGCAAGATCGCAGCGTCTTCCAGGCCCTTGTCGTCCATGCTCATCAAACTGCCTTCTCTTCCCCGTTCACCCAACCGCGCATGATTTGCGCCACCGCAGCCGGGTTGTCCCTGGCCAGGGTGCGGGCGTGCCCGAGGTTGACGTTCGGGCCCGGCGGCGGCAGCGCGGCGGTGGTCGCAGCACCCTTGGCGTCAGCTTCATCGCCCACGGTGGCGTCGAGCTTGCCCCCCAACGCGGGCGCAACCGGCGGCGGTGCGGGCGGCAGCATGGTGTCCAGCGCCGGGCGCACCATGCGCGCCAGCACGCCCCAGGCCAGCAAGGCCAACAGCAGCGGCACGGCGGCGGCGCGCAGCAGATCCAGCACCCAGGGCTGCTGCCAAACGGGCGGGGGTTCGATCTTCGGCGCCACCTCGGGCTTGAAGGCGAAGTTCACCACCCGCACCGAGTCGCCGCGCTCCTTGTTGAAGCCCAGGCTTTGCTGCACCAATGAGGTGAGCTTTTCCAGTTCTTCGGCACTCAATGGCGTGCTCACCGTCTTGCCCTTGGGGTCGACGCTGCTACGGTGGTTGAGCAAGACCGCTGCATTCAGGCGTTTGATGTTGCCGGTGGCGTTGCGCACCACCTTC
>JAYUPO010000130.1:0-1931 GCA_043760085.1 Burkholderiales bacterium | reverse complement strand
CCACCAGGTTGCGCAGCTTGCGCTGGGCCACCTCGCCCAGCAGGCGCTGGCGCGCCAGGGGGTAGCCGTCCCAGCCATCGGTCCAGTAGCGGCCGGCGCCACCAGTGGGGTTGCTCCAGGAAAAGCGCGCCATCAGCGTTTGCTGGGCCAGCAGGTTCCAGGGGCGCTGCATGTCCCAGCCTTCGGCCAGCCAGCGCTCTTGCTCCGGCCCGAGCAGGCTGCGCGCGGGCAGCAGCAGGTCGGGGCACTCGTTCAAGAACACTGTGTTGCTGCCGGCGCGGCCCTGGCGTGGGCAGGCCTGCTCGTCGCGGTACTGGCGGTCATCGACAGCGTGGATGCAGGCCAGGCGGCCCCACTCGAAACGGTCGTACACGCGCATGTGGGCGCCGCGCGGCCGAGCCGATTTCGGGAACGGCATGTGTTCCCAGTACGCCTGGTACGCCGCGGCGCGCTGGGCTTCGAAGGTCTCGTAGAAGTCCTGCGCGGTGAGGCCGGCGTAATCGTTGTCCACCTCGTGGTCGTCCCACACCAGCAGCCAGGGTGCGGCGGCATGCGCGGCCTGCAAGGCCGGGTCGCTCTTGTACTGCGCGTAGCGTTGGCGGTACTGCGCCAAGGTGCGCGCATGGCCGCCCTGGTGCGCGCGCAAGGGCGCCTGCGCCGAGGCGCCTTCATAGATGTAGTCACCCAGAAAAATGATCAGATCGGGCGCCTCGGCCGCCAGGTGGCGCCAGGCCGCAAAGTGGCCCACGTCATAGCGCTGGCAACTGGCGATGGCGAACTTCAACGTCGCCGCGGCGTCGGGCGCCGGCGCGGTGCGGGTGCGCGCGGGCAGGCTGCGCTGGCCCAGGGCGGTGAAGCGGTACCAGTATTCGCGCGCCGGCTCCAGGCCGGACACGTCGGCATGCACGCTGTGACCCCAGCGCTGTTCAGCGTCTTCGCTGCCGCGCGCCGCGATCTGCGTGAAGGCGGCGTCATGCGCCATCTCCCACTGCACAGCCACACGCTCGGGCAGGCCGGGGCCGGTGAGCATGGTCCATAACACCAGGCTGCGTGGGCGCGGCTGGCCCGAGGCCACGCCCAGCGCAAAGCGCGGCACGTCCTGCGCGCGAGCGTGGCGCACGAAGGCCGGCGCCAGGCCGGCGGCCAGGGTCAGGCTGAGCAATTGGCGGCGGGTGGCGTGCGGCATGGCGGCAACTCGGTTCACGACTCGGTTCAAGACAGGCCGCATTCTCACAGCGCGCAGATATCATCCGCCGCCCCATGCGCACGCTGCCCAATACGCCCCCCGTTTCCCTGAACCCGGCGCAACTGGAAGCGGTGCACCACCTCAGCGGCCCCTGTCTGGTGCTGGCCGGTGCCGGTTCGGGCAAGACGCGGGTCATCGTGCACAAGGTGGCGCGGCTGTTGCAAGCCGGCATGGCGCCGGCGCGCATTGCCGCCATCACCTTCACCAACAAGGCCGCGGCCGAAATGCGCGAGCGCGCCAAGGCCCTGGTGGGCCCGCGCGCCGCGCGCGAGCTGGCGGTGAGCACCTTTCACAGCCTGGGCGTGCGCATGCTGCGCGCCGACGGCGCCGTGCTCGGCCTGAAAGACCAGTTCAGCATCTTCGACGCCGACGACGTGCTGGGCGTGCTGCGCGATGTGGGCAGTTGCAGCGACAACGCGCTGGCGCGCCGCTGGCAGTGGACCATCAGCGCCTGGAAGAACCAGGGCCTGAATGCGGATGGCGCCGCGGCCGCTGCGGCCAGCGAGCCAGAGCGCCAGGCCGCGCGCGTGATGCAGCTTTATGAGCAGCGCCTGGCCGCCTACCAGGCGGTGGATTTTGATGATCTGATCGGCCTGCCGCTGAAGCTGCTGCAACGCAGCGCTGAGGTGCGTGAGAAGTGGCAGCAGCAGTTCCAGCACCTGCTAGTTGACGAGTACCAGGACAC
>JAYUPO010000129.1:0-12816 GCA_043760085.1 Burkholderiales bacterium | reverse complement strand
AGGGCGCCGTGCGAGGCACTGAGCAGCTTGAGTTTTTTCAGCATTGGACGGTTCAATTCAAAGGGTGGGCCGGCCCGGGTGCGCCAGGGTTGAAGATGACCTTCGTTCATTCCCCTGGGCGCACGGCCGCGCCACCATAGCCCACGCCCAAAGTCGCCGCAAGCCATGAACGCCCCTGTCTTCACCCCGAACGCCGCAACGCAGCCTGCCCCCACCGCCGCCAATGCGGTCGCCTTTGAGCAGCCGCATTGGCGCGTCATTGCCGCGGGCTTCAACGCCGAGCGCTGGTACGCCGCCGATCAAGGCGTGTGCAGCGGCGGCATCGTGCTGCCGCAGCCCACGCGCCTGGCCAGCGGCCAGTACTACTACCGCTTTGCAAGCAGCGCCTCGCCGCTGGCCGCGCAGTTGGGCAGCGGCTGGTGGCTCGACTATGAAAACTTCGCGCTGATCCGCAACTTTGCGCAGCAGCATGGCTATGCGTTGCGCGAAGCGGCCCGGCTGATGCTGGCCCTGCCCTATGCCTGGACGCGGGTGGATCGGCTGGTGCGCGCGCTGCTGACGCAGCCGCTGCGCGCCTACACCGGCCGCGGCAAGCCGGTGCAGGCGCCACCCGATGGCGCCGACCGCGGCACACGCTGGGTGCCCACCCAGCACATCGCGCTGCGCCAGCTCTATGTGCCGGGCCTGGCGCTGCCGGGGCCACGCGGCCAGCCCTTGTACGAGACCGTGTTTGCACAGCCCATACAGGTTGAGCCCCTGCGCGAAAGATGAGGCCGATGGCCGAACCCGATGACGACGCCACCCGCGTGCTCGATGCCGCGGCGGCCAAACAGCTGGCTGCACAGGCGCCGGTTGCCGCGCCAGCGGCAGATGCCGATGCCACCCAGGTGCGCCCCGGCGCGCTGGATGCTTTGTCCAAGCCAGCCGGCGCAGACGCCGCCGCGCGCACCCTGCCCGGCCACACGCTGAGCAGCCTGCCGCCCGGCGCCACGCGCTTGCCGGGCGGGCCGCAGGCCGGCGACGCGCCGGTGCGCCAGGTGGGCCGCTACCTGATTCAAGGCCGGCTCGGGCGCGGCGGCATGGCCACGGTGTACCGGGCAAGCGACCCGCAGATCGGGCGCGATGTGGCCATCAAGTTCCTGCACGCCAGCCTGGCCGAAGACGCGGAATGCCACAGCCGCTTCTTGCAGGAAGCGCGCGCCGCGGGCGGGCTGTCGCACCCGAACATCGTGGTCGTGCACGATGTTGGCGAGATCGAAGGCCGGCCGTACATGGCGATGGAACTGATCGACGGCGTGCCGCTGGTCGATGTGCTCGAGCGCACCAGGCAGATCCCCATCCGCGACGCTGTGGTCATCGGCGTGCAGTTGGCGCGCGCGCTCGACTATGCGCATGCGCATGGCATCGTGCACCGCGACATCAAGCCCGGCAACATCATGATGCTGCGCGACAAACGCACGGTGAAGGTCACCGACTTCGGCATCGCCCACATCGAAGACGGCGCCACCCAGCGCACCCAGGTCGGCGCGGTGCTGGGCACGCCGCAGTACATGTCGCCTGAGCAAACGCGCGGCGAAAAGCTCGACGGCCGGTCTGACCTGTTTTCCGCCGGCATCGTGCTGTACCAGATGGTGGCCGGCGAGCGGCCGTTCCGCGGCGACAACCTGGTGGCCGTGGCCACCCACATCGCCAACGAGCCGGCGCCGCCCTTGCAGCAAGCCCGGCCCGACGCGCCGCCGGCGCTGCGCCGCGTGATCGAACGCTGCCTGGCCAAGACGCCGGCGCAACGCTTTCAAAGCGGCGCTGACATGGCCGAGGCGTTGGTCAAGGTGCTCGGCGGCATTGATGAAGCGGCGCGCGAACGTGCCAAGCCGCGCATCGTGCCGCTGCGGGTGAAGTGGGCTCTGGCCATGGCGGCCATCGTCGCCGTGGTGATGGGCATCACCGCGGCGTTGATCAGCCAGCGCCAGTACGAATCCCTGCTCGGCCAGGCCAGCGACTACGGTGTTTCGCTGGCGCGCTTCATCGCCAAGCAAAACGCCGCTGCCGCATTGGGCGAGTCGTGGGACGAGGTCGACGCCGCGGTGCAAGAGATGATGAAGACCGGCAGCTTCGAGCGCATCGTGGTGATCGACCCGGCCGGCGTGGTGCGTGCCAGCAGCCAGCCGGCACTGCTCGGGCAAGCCTACAAGCCTGTGGGCACCGAGCCGCTGCGCCAGGCGGCGCTGGGCGAGCCGCCTGGCATGCCCGTGGTGCGCTACCACGTGAACGAAGCGTCGATCCTGGGCTTCGAGGCGCCGGTGACGTATCAGGACAAGCTGGTCGGCCGCGTCGCACTGGGCATTCCCGAACAGCCACTGACGCAGGTGGCGCGGCTGTCTGTCGTGCTGATGGGCGTGCTGGCCCTGGTGACGGTGCTGGCCGTGGCGCTGGCCATGGTCGTGCTGGCCAACTGGTTTGCAAGGCCGATCAAGCTGGTGGGCGAAGCGCTGGGCGAAGTGGCCAAGGGCAACTACACCCACCGCATTGCCGAGGCGCGCAAAGACGAGTTCGGCCAGTTGTTTGCCGAGTTCGACAGCATGGCCCAGGCGCTTGAGCGGCGCCACGCCCCGGCTGCCGACAGCACACCCGCGGCCACGCTAACACCCACCTTGATGCGCGCGGCGGCGCCACCCGAATCAACATGACGTTCAGCGCCGCCCGGGGCGTGTTTTTGCGTGGATTTCAGCGTGGCGTCGCCCTGCTGCGGGCCGTGTTCATGGCCGTGTTCCTGGTGGGCTGCGCCAGCCGCCCCGCGCCTTCCGTGCCCGACGCGGGTGAACCACCGAGCGTGCCCGAAATAGCGCAGCCCGCGCCCGAACCGCCCGCGCCCGAACCGGCACCCGCGCTGGGCAGCGTGGCCGGCCGCGGCGAGCGGCTGCTGGTCTACGTGCCGCGCGGCGAAGACAGCCTGGCCGGCATCGCCAAGCGGTTCCTGGGCAGCACCGAGCGCGCCTGGCAGATTGCCGAGATCAACGGCGACATCACCCAGCCCACGCCCGGCGTGCCGCTGGTGGTGCCGCTGGCCATGCCCAACCCCACCGGCATCACCGCGCAGGGCATGCAGGTGCAGGTCGTCCCCATCCTGTGCTACCACCGCGTGGGCGCGGGGATGTCGAAAATGAACGTGGCGCCGGCGCGCTTCGAGGCCCAACTCGACTGGCTGGCGGCCAATGGTTACCGCGTGGTGCGCCTGGCCGACGTGGCCGCCTTCCTGGCCGGCAAGCAGGCCTTGCCGCAGCGCGCCGTGGTCATCACCTTCGATGACGGCTACGAAAACGTGCACCGCAACGCCTTCCCGCTGCTGAAGAAGCACGGCATGCCGGCCACCTTGTTCATCTACACCGATTTCATCGGCGCACGCGACGCCCTGAGCTGGCCACAGATGAGCGAGATGCTGCGCTCGGGCCTGATCGACATCCAGTCGCACAGCAAGAGCCACCGCAACCTCACCGAACGCGGCGCCGACGAAAGCGACGGCGCCTACCGCGCGCGGCTGGAAGCCGAGCTGCGCCAACCCAAGGCGACGATCGAACGCAACCTGTCTAACACCGGGGTGCAGGTGCGCCACCTGGCGTTTCCGTATGGCGATGCCAATGACCCGGTGCTGGAGTTGATGCAGCGCCTGGGTTATGAGCTGGGCGTCACGGTCAACCCCGGCGGCAACCCGTTCTATGCCGCGCCGCTGCTGCTCAAGCGGGTGATGATCTTTGGTGACCACGACCTCGATGAGTTCAAGGCGCGGCTGCAGGGTCGCCGTGCGCCGGGCAGGTCATGAGCCCGCACGGCCGCCTGAAGGGCGAATACCGGAAGGCGCAGTCTGAAGGTTCATCAGCGACCCCCCGCGGTTTGCTGCACGGGGCACGCCGGGCGACCTGGCGGCCAGCCGTTGCGGCAGGCCTGGCCGCCGCGCTGTTGGCAGCTTGCGCCAGCGTGCAAGAAGGCGACGCGCCGCCCCAGACCGCCGCGGTGCCACGCCCGCCACGCCATGAGCCGCCAGTCACGGTGGGGCCACGCGGCCTGCCGCCGGCCCCTGAGGCGCAGGCGTTGATAACGTTCGAAAAGAGTCAACGCAGCGCCGCCGAGGCGGCCGCCGCGCAACAGCGTTGGGTCGACGCCATCTGGGCCTGGGAGGTGGTGCTGGCGCTCAAGCCGCGCGACGCCCAGGCGCAGGCCCAGCGCAGCGCCGCCCTGGCCGCGGTGGCCGCCGGCGTGGCCGAGCGGCTGCCGCGCGCGGCGCAGGCGCGCCAACGTGGTGAGTGGGAAGCGGCCCACCGGTTGTATCTGGAGGTGCTGGCGCTGGCACCAGGCGAGCCCACCGCGGCCGACGCCTTGCGCGAGATGGAACGCCAGCGCGCACGGCGCACAGCCGCGGCGGCCCCACGCGCACCCGGCGTCAACGTGGCCGCAATCTTGGCCACCAACCAGGCGCAGCGTGCGGCAGCCGTACTTGCCCCTGCCATGCCGGCCATGGGCGCCGCAGCCACCAGGCCCACCCCCACCGACCCCACCGACCCCGCCGACCGCGCCGACAGCAACGACCTGGAACACGCCAGCTTGCTGGCCGCGCAAGGCGAGATCGACGCCGCCATCGCCCTGCTGCGCCCGCTGGCCAGCGGGCCACGCGCCAACGCCGCGGCACGCGCGCCGCTGGCCGAGTTGTATTGGCGCCAGGCCGAACGCCAGGAAGCGCGCGGCGAACGCGGCGCTGCCATCACCGCCTTGCAGCGCTGCTTGCAACTGGTGCCGGGCCACCGGCTCGCTGCGGCACGGCTGGCACTGCTACAGGGTGGCGCGACGCGATAGGGCGAAACGCCTCAGCACTTCTTGCCCAGCTTGCCCACCAGACCCAGCGCGCTCTCGCGCTCCAGGCCGGCCTTGCTGTGCGTGGCGTCCAGCTTCAACACTTCGTTGAAGGCATTGGCCGCCCCACACGGGTCGTGCTGCGCCTTGCGGGCATAGCCGAGTTTCATCCAGCGCTCAATCTCGGCGGCGGGGTTGCGTACGGGGGGCGGTGGTGGCGGCGGTGTCGATGGCGGCGGCGCAGCCGGCACAGGCACCGGGTTTGGCGGCACTGCCGGCGTGGGCGCGGGCGGTGTCGGCGCGGTCGCCCGGCCCGGAATGCGGATCACCCGCCCCACTTCGAGCCGGCGTGGCTCGCTGATGCTGTTGTAGCGCGCCAGGCCATAGAACTGGTCGCGGTCATTCATGTGGCGCTGCGCGATCGTGGCCAGGGTGTCACCGCTGAGCACCCGGTAGGCAAACGACTCGCGCCCGTAGAGCTGCTGCGGATCCTCGCGCATCTGGCGCAGCAAACTCAGCGCCACCTTGTGTTGTGGGTGCCCGGCCAGCACGCGTTGCAGTTCGGCTGCTGCGGGTTCTTCCTTGCCTTGGTCGAGCTGGGCGCGCACGTTGTCCAGGGCTTGCCTGACCTCCACGTCAGTCAGCGACGGTTCCGGTGGTGGCGGCGGCGCAGGCAGCGGTGCAGGCGGGGGCGGCGGCACAGGTGGCGTAACCGGGCCGCCAGGGCACCTGATGCCCGTGGCGCCGCCGCATTCCGGGGGCGCCGGCGTCAGCCCGCGAGGCGTCTCGCAGGCTGCGAACAACGCCGCACAAACCAGCATCACCGCCCAACGCACCGGCGTGGTCGCCGGCTTCGGCTCCGGTACGAACGTGCGGGCAGGGCGCGGCAGGTTCAACATGGTCAGCCGCATTCTGATCGCATGCGCCGGTTAACGCGACCCTTCAACGGGGCAAATGCCCCCCAACGTTGTTGATGACTTTTGGCGCTTGCCCGGCAACGCGGCGCGGGCAAGCATGCACCCTTGTCGCGTTGAACCTGATGTTTTCCGCCGCCGCCCCGACCCGCGCTGCGCCACCCGTCATCGCCACGGTGGTGCAGCAGCATGCTGAAGAGGCGGCGATGCTGCGCCACATTCGCAGCGTGCTGGTGCGCGCGCCGCATGTCGGCCTGCTGCACCTGGGGCGGCTGGATGAACGCATCGCCGCCCACCTCGACGGCCTGGCCGTGGCCGGCCGCCATGGCACAGCGCTGTGCGTGGCGGCACTGGAGCGCCCCGGTTGCGGTGAAGTCTTTGCGCTGGCCGTGCGCGCGCTGGAACTGCGCGACGCGGCGCTGTGGGCCCATGCCCTGGCCCTGGTGAGCGCCTTGCCGCAGGCGGCGCGCGGCGTGGCGTCGGCGCTGGGCTGGGTGCAGGCCGCACAGTTGCAGGGCGTGGTGCGCCCCTTGCTCGGGCCCGGGCCGGCAGCGCAACGCGCGCTGGGCCTGGCAGCTTGCCGCATGCACCAGGTGGACCCGGGCCCGGTGCTGGTGGATGCGTTGGCCGATGTGCGCCCCCCGGTGCGCGCCGCCGCCTGGCGCGCGGCGGGCGAACTCGGGCGGCTTGATTTGCTGGGCCACGTGCGCCAGGCCATGGGCGACGAAAGCCCTGACGTGGTGTTGCAGGCCGGCGTGGCCGCGTGCCTGCTGGGCGACCGGCACGCCGCCCTGCAGGTGCTGAACGCCGCGGCGCGGCAGGCCGGCACAGCGGCCGACAACGCCCTGGCGCTGTGCCTCGTTGCGCAACCTTTCGATGCCGCCGGGGCGCTGGCGCGCGAGCTGTCGCAGGCCGCGCAAGCCGAGCCGGCCGACCCGCTGCCGCGCCGCCGTTTCGTGCGCGCGCTGGGCTGGCTGGGCGATGCGCGGCTGCTGCCGTGGTTGATCGAGCGCATGGCCGAGCCGCCGCTGGCACGCCTGGCCGGCGAGGCCTTTTCCACCCTCACCGGCGCTGACCTGGCCCGCCTCGACCTGGAAACCCTGCAAGCCCCGGCCTTGCCCGAACACCCCAGCGACGACCCGCCTGATGACGACGTCAGCCTTGATGAAGACGACAGCCTGCCCTGGCCCGACGTGGCCAAAGTGCAGGCCTGGTGGGCGCGCCAGGCAGCCCTGCGTGCGGCAGGTGCCGCGGGCCAGCGCCTGTTCATGGGCGAGCCGCCCAGCCCAGCCCTGGCACAGCGGGTCTTGCGCGAAGGCACGCAACGCCAACGCGCGCAAGCCGCGCGCTGGGCTTGCGTGCTGGAGCCGGGCCGCAAGCTGTTCCCCATCGCCGCGCCCACTTTGCGGCAGCGGCGCTGGTTGGCCCAAGCAGGTGCGGCATGACCGGGCGGCTTTGCGCATGACGCATGACGCATGACAAACGCATGACAAACGCCACGCTGTCATGACTACCGCTGCACTGTTCACCGCGCTGGCCCTTGGCTTTGGCCTGTTGGGAGCGCTGGCCTGGTGGCGCGGCGGCCCGCAGCGTGTTGCCATGCGCGCCTGGTGGCTGCTGGCGCTGGCCTTTGGCGCGGTGGCGTGGTGGCTGCGCGCCGGGCCCGGCCGCGGCGCTTGAGGACAAGGGAGCCACATGCCACAGCCACGCCCAACGCTCACCCTGGTGGCCGTGTCGCTCAACGAGCAGCCGCTGTCGCAGCCGATCACCGCGGTGTTTGATGAACGCGGCGGCACCATCGGCCGCGGCGACCACAACACCATGGCCCTGCCCGACCCGCAGCGCCATATCTCGCGCTTGCAGGCCGAGGTGGTGGCGCAGGGCGATGTCTTTCTGATCCGCAATGTCGGCGCGGCCAACCCGATCAGCGTGGCCGGGCAGGCCTTGGCCCACGGCGACAGCGCCACCTTGAGCGGCGCCGAGCCGTTGCGCATTGGCGGCTATTTGCTCAAGGCGCAACTCGGTGTGGCAGCGCCTGCGACTGCGCTTGAGCCGGCACTGCCCGGCGCCCGCACGCCCACCCCGCGGCCCACCGCCGCACCGCAGCGCCATGCCGCAGCGCCCAGCGATGTGTTCGCCGACTTGCTTGGCGCCGGTGCGGGCACGGCTGGCAGCAACCCCTTCGCCGACCTCTTGGGGGAGCCATCCGCCACACCATCCGCAACACCGTCCCCTATACCAGCGGCCATACCAGCGGCCACAACGCCGCCGAGCCGGCGCGCCGCGTCACCGCCCGACCCCTTTGCCGGCCTGCTGCCGCCGCCCGCCGGTGTGGCTGCCGGCTCAGCCGCCCTTGTGTCACCGGGCCCGGCGGCTACATCAAGGTTGCCGGACGACTTCGACCCCTTCGCCGCGCCCGCCCCGGCGCGCGCCCACACCGGCGCTCCGCCCCACGCGCCGCCCCACTCGCCGCCGATCACGCAGGCCGACCCCTTGGCCGACTTTGGCTTTGCCAGCGATGCGGGTCAGCCCTCGATGGACCAGTTCTTCGGCTTGGGCAGCCACGCCCCAAGCTCGGCCAGCGCCGACCCGTTGGCGAACTTTCTCGACCACACGCCTGCGCGCCAGGTTGAGCCGGCGCAGCACGACCACCTGCCGGCACTTAATGCCGCCTGGTCCGCACCCCGGGTGGCGCCACCGGTGCCACCGGTGCCGCCGGCGGCTGCGCCCAGCCCGCCCAGCCCGCCCACGGCGCCCAGCGCGAGCCTGGCAGGCCCTGACGCCATTGCCCTGTGGAATGCCCTGTTAGAAGGCGCCGGCCTGCCGCCGGCCGCGCAATGGCCGACGCCCGGCGCGCCCGAGGCTCAGATGCGCGAGCTGGGCCGCATCGTGCGCAGCGCCATGGATGGCATCCTGCAATTGATCGCCGTGCGTGCCAGCACCAAGCATGAGCTGCGCGCCGGCGTCACAGTGATCCAGGCGCAGCACAACAACCCGCTGAAGTTTTCACCCGACGCCCGCGCCGCACTTGAACAGTTGCTGGCGCCGCCGCTGCGTGGTTTTCTCGACGGCCCCGCCGCCATGGACGACGCCATGCACGACCTGGTGGGCCATGCCATCGGCAGCGTGGCCGGCCTGCGCGCGGCCGTGGAAGGCATGCTCGATCGCTTTGCGCCGCAGGCCCTGGAGGCCAAGCTGGGCGCCGGCTCCCTGCTCGGCAACCTGCTGCCCATGCAGCGCAAGGCCCGGCTTTGGGATTTGTACCTGCAGCACCACGCCGCCATCCGCGATGAAGCCGAGGAAGACTTCCACACCCTGTTCGGCAAGGCCTTCCTGGCGGCCTATGAGCAGCAGATCGAGCGCTTGCGGCGCGAGGCGGCGGGACGATGAGCGCGCGTGGCCGTTCCAAAGCGCTCATCCCGGAGCGCGCAGCGCGCAGGGTCGTCCGGTGACCCCGATCCGCATGGCCAGCAGCAGCGCGCGTGGCGCGCGCAGCCACAACGAAGACGCGCTGGCCGTGGGCGTGGCGCGCAATGGCCACTTCGCGGTGCTGGCCGACGGTGCCGGCGGCCACCGCCGCGGGGCCGAGGCGGCGCAGCGCGCCGTGGCCTGCATCGAGCGGTTATTGCGCGACGATGCGGTGGCGTTCTCGCCGGCCAACCTGACGCAGATCGTGCGCCTGGCGCATTCCGAACTGCTGCACCACCAGGATTCGCAAGCGCAAGAAGCGCGCATGCACTGCACCGTGGTGGTGTTGTGGCTCGACTCAGGCCTGGGCCATGCGCTGTGGACGCACGTGGGCGACTCGCGCCTGTACCGCTTTCGCCATGGCCAGGCCGATGTGGTCACCGCTGACGACAGCGTGGTGCAGCGGCTGTTCCAGGCCGGGCTGATCCGCGCCGAGCAGGTGCCCGAGCACCCGCAGAAGAACCAGCTGCTGGCCGCGCTGGGCATGGTGGGCGAAGTGGCGCCGCACACGGTGGTGCGGCCCGTGGAGCTGAACGAGGGCGATGCCTTTTTGTTGTGCAGCGACGGCTGGTGGGAAGGCTTCGACCCCGCCGGCCTGGCCAGCGGCCTGGCCGCTGCGCAAGAGCCGGCGCAGTGGCTGGCTGCGCAAAGCGCGCAGATCGAGGCCCACGCGAAGCCGCGGCAAGACAACTTCAGCGCCGTGGCGGTGTGGGTGGGCACGCCCGGCAGCGCCAGCCACTCTGGCGCCGACGACACGCTGCCGCGCGCCCGGCCGGCGGCATGACCGAGCTCACTCTTCGCCCTGCGCGGTTGGCACGCTGCCGCGCGTGCCTGCGGCCTGTTGCCTACCACTGGCGCAGCAGCATCAGCTTGAAGGCCTCGGGCCCGGGCAAGCCCGTGACCACGGTGCAACTGCCAGGCGTGCCGGGCATGCCGGGTGCGCCGCGCGTGGCGGGCACGACCATGGGCCACCACACGCTGGCGCCGGCCAGGCGCTGGCTCAGCGCCTGCGCGGCCAGGCTGAGCGCGGCGTCACTCAGGCCCGCGCCGGCAGCCACTTCGTAGCGTTCGCGCGCGGGTGCGGCGGGTGTGGCGAGTGTCGGGTCGGGCAGCGCACGCAGCCAGGGTTTGCGGCCGCTGCCGGGCCAGGGTGGCGCCTGCGCCAGCGCCGCTTCAAACGCCGCCAGCGTGGCGCCGTCGGCCAGCGTGGCCAGGCCGGCACGCGCCAGGTGCGCGCACCACAGCTCCAGGTGGTCCAGGCCCACGCGGTCGGTCGGCGGCGCGCTGCGCGGCAAGGCCAGCAGCAGCGGGTAGTAGCGGCCCACGTTGTCGCAACTGGGCAGCCACACGCCGAACCACCATTGCGCATCCACCACGCCGGGGCCCCAGGCGAAGCGCCACACCGGTGCGGCCAGGTAGGCGGCCAACCAGCCGTCGCCCAGCGCCTGCTGGCTGGCGCGCAGCCCAGCGCTGAACCAGGCGTCGCAGCCCTGCACCCAGCCGGCATCGAGCCGGCGCGAAGCGAAGTCGCCCAGCATGGCGAGCTTGCCGAACCAGCCTGGAGTGTGGGGCGCGAGCAGGCCGGGGGCGGGTTCCGGCGCGGGCATGGTGGCGTTCCGGTTTGCAGGGCTTCATGCGCCGGCCGCGAACCCTGCCGTCACAGCCCCATGGGGCAAGCGAAGCTGCGCAGTTCAGGCAGGCGTAAGGGGTTGCGCACGCTGCCGGCGGTGATGTCGAAGACCGCCTTGCGGCCGTCGATGTTGAAGGTGGCGCGGAACTTTTCCGGCGCCGTACCAGGCTGCAAGTCGACCTGTTCGAACAACCGGAACAAGGCCCAGGGCCCATCCTTGACCATGCCCGTGGCGCCGGCCGGCTGCACCTCCACCCGCACCACGCCGCTGCCGCGCGGCCCCGGCCAGCGCACGGGCTGTGGAATCTGCGGGCCATGGTCGTAGCGCACCGGCTGGCCATCGACATCGAGGCTGAACTGCTTCAATCCCGGGTCCATTTCCACCGGCTTGAAGACGAGCTGCGTCGCCGGCCCGACGCCGCCCTGAAAGAAAGTTTCGCGGATGGTTGCAGCGCGCTGGAATTGAGGCAAGGTGCCGGCGTCGCTGCCCATCGACGCGCCCTCAATCGGGCGAAAGCTCCACGGCCGGGTGCTGGTGTCGATGTAAGGCGCCAGCTTTTGCTGCATCTGTTCGAACTTGCCGCCGGGGCCGAACATCATTGCAAAATCAGCCGGCGTGACTTCGTCAACGGCGCTGGCAACAAGCGGGTAGCGGCCCGCCACGGCCCGCTGGCAGAACTCGCCGACCTGCGAACGCACGTCGCGTGACAACGTTTCACGCAACTGACTGGCCACGCCGCGCCCGGCGGTGCTGCCCAGGGTGTCGAGCAGCGTTCGCAAGGGTTCGGGCGCGTTGGCCGCGTCGGCCTTGATCTGGTTGGGCAAGGGCGAAGGGGGAGGCGCCGCACCGCCCTTGAGCGCGGTGTCGGTGGCGGTGAGCAGCACTTGCAGTTCACCCAGGCGCGCCAGCACGGTTTCAATCGGCGCCTTGCCGCCTTCAGGCGCCGTGACCTGGCGGCGCAGTGCGCTGAATTCAACATCGACGATGCTCTCGATGCGCTCGCCCGGCGTGCCCAGGTTGGGCTTGGCGACGCCGATCTTGTCGAACACCTTGCCTTTGACGGCATCCACCGTGCCGCGTGCACTGTCTTGCAAGGCCCCGCCCGGGCCGCTGCTGGCCAGCAAGGTGGTTTCACGCGACATCGCCTTGAGCAGCGGCAGCAGCGGCGTGTCGGGCGCGGCCAGGAAGCGCGTGCGCTCCAGGGCCTGCGTCACGCCCGCCGCGGGCAGCATGCGCACATCGGCGATGAAGGCCTTCCAGGTGTCGCGGTACTCGGTGAGGTACAGGCGGCGCACGTCGTCGGTGAGCTTGCCTGGCGCCAGCAGCGCTTGCGGGCCGCGCGCATCGCTGCCGGCCACGCCGAGCACCCAGCCTTGCTCATCAGCCAGTTGCCGCGTGGCCTCGCCGACCACGGCCTGGAAGCCTTCGTGGTAGCCCTTGTAGGTGAACAGGCCCGGCACGCCGCGCGTCAGGGGCTGGCCGCTGGCGCGGGTGAAGACCAGAGGCGCGCTGCTGCCGCCCGCCTTCACCACCGTGAACTCGGCAAAGCCCTCGCCCAGGCCACGCTGGCGCAACCGGCTGTACACGCGCTGCGGCAAACCGGTGGCGGCCAGGGTCTTGCGCGTGGTGTCGATCAGCGCATGGTCTTTGGGCAAGGGCGACACCGCGGGCCCTTGCTCGAGCAGGGCGTCGAGGTGGTGGCTCAATGCTTCGCGCTGCTCGTTGCTCAGGCTGCGATCCCGGCTCAATTGCCAGTCCGCCTGAATTTGCGCCTTCAGCGCCGTGGCATCGAAGTGCGGCAGGTCGTACAGCATCACGTAGGCCTTGAGCGCTTCGTACAGCGCGTCGGGCTGGCCCGACATGCGCAACTGGTTTTCAAAGCGCAGCGCCAGGCGCGGCAGCATCGCATCGCGCAGCATTTGCTGGTAGCTGAGCTGCGCGGCGGCGTCGAGCCGGCGGCC
>JAYUPO010000128.1:0-4670 GCA_043760085.1 Burkholderiales bacterium | reverse complement strand
GGCCGTGGTGATCGCGGCGTCATCGACATAGGCGCCGACGGTCTCCTGGCCGCGCGTCACGGCGCAGCCGGCGGTGGCGATCAGGATGCAGGCGCTGGCGGCGATGGCCAGGGTGGTGCGGGGTTGAAGACCGACGGGTGCTCAATCGCTGAGCCAGTCCTTCAGTTCGTCGGCGTGGCCTTGCTCGTCGCTCAGGATGTCTTCAAGCAAGCGCCGGGTGGTGCTGTCCTGGTCGCCAATCAGTGCGATCAGTTGGCTGTAGCTTTCGATGGCCACGCATTCGGCCACCAGGTTGGCCTTGATCATGGCCTTCAGGTCGGCCGATTCGTCGTAGGCCGCGTGGCTGCGTGCGCTCAGCGAGTCGGGCGCGAAGTTGGGCTCGCCACCGAGCTGAACGATGCGCCGGGCCAGCCGGTCGGCGTGCGCCGCTTCTTCGTTGGCGTGCACCAAAAACTCTTCGGCGATCTTGGCGCTGGCCAGGCCGACGGCGGTGAAGTGGTGGCGCTTGTAGCGCAGCACGCAAACCAGCTCGGTGGCCAGTGAGTCGTTGAGCAGTTTGATCAGATCCTGGCGCCACGGCCCGGCCTGCGGCACGCTCGACGTGGCCTCAGCGCGGCTGCGCGCGGCGCTGATCAACTTTTCGTCCAGCGCCAGACGCGGTGGCGTGGCCATGGTCTTGACGTTGCCGGGTTCATTCCTGAGGGCCATGTCGCATTTCCTGTGAGGGGTTTGGCGGGCCCGTTGCTGCATGCCCCGGGCCGTGGCCGAACTGTAGAAACAGCGCTGCGCGGCGGCCATAGGCGCTCTGCGCGTGCGCCTGTAGGACATGGCCGCCTTCACCTGCCTTCACCTGCCTTCACCTGCGTTCACCCCAGCGCGCCGGCGGTCTGCGTCTGGGTTTGGGTCTGGTGCAGCAGCGGCACCACATACGTGGTGTTCGCTCCCAGCCGGCCCAGTAGCAGGGTCTGGCCCGGCAACAGCAACTGGGCCTGCTGCGCCGCGGTGGCCACCAGGGCGGCCGGCGCGTTGGCGCGGCAGAAGATGAAGCGCAGTGTGGCGTCGCCGCGGCGCAGGGTGAGCTCGGCGCGCGACCAGTGCGTGGGCAGGCAGGGCGTGAAGCGCAACTCGTTGGCCTGGAGCTGCAGGCCGAACAACGATTCGATGGCCGCGCGGTGCAGCCAGGCCGCCGCGCCGGTGTACCAACTCCAGCCGCCGCGGCCCACATAGGGCGGCTGGCTGTAGATGTCGCCGGCCATCACATACGGCTCAATGCCATAGGCGGCACCGCGTTGCGGGTGGCTGGTGCGGTGCGCCGGGCTGAGGTAGGTGAAGGTCTGCCAGGCCTGGTCGGCGGCGGCGTCGCGCTGCGGGTCGCCCGGCGGCAGCGCCAGCGCGTACTGCGCCTGCGCCATCAAGGCCCAGACGCCGGCGTGCGCGTACTGGCCGCCGTTTTCGCGCACCCCGGGCGGGTAGGCCTGGATGTAGCCGGCACTGGGCTGCGCGTGCTGCAAGGGCGGGTCGAGCAGGCGCACCAGGCCGGCCAGCGGGTCGACCAGGTGATCGGTCACCGCGGCCAGCGCCATGCGTTGCAGCGCCGGCGAGGCGACGCCGGAGAGCACGCTCCAGGCCTGGGCCACCAGGTCGATGCGGGCTTCGGCATTGGCGTGCGAACCCAGCGGCTGGCCGTCATCAAAGAACGCACGCTTGAACCATTGGCCGTCCCATGCCGGGCCTTGCAGCGCGGCCTTCCAGCCTTGCGCGGCGTGTTCCCAACGCTGCGCACGTTCGCCTTCGCCGCGGGCGCGGGCCAGCGGCGCAAAGCCGGCCACCACCTGGCACAGGAACCAACCCAGCCAGACCGATTCGCCGCGCCCGAGGTGGCCGACACGGTTCATGCCGTCGTTCCAGTCACCCGTGCCCATCAGCGGCAGGCCATGCACACCCACCTTCAGGCTGCGGTCGATGCTGCGCGCCGCATGCTCGAACACGCTGGCCTCGTGCGCGCTGACCCGCGGCACCTCGTACAGGTCTTCGGCGCCTTCGGCAATGGCACCGCCTTCGATGAAGGCCACGCTTTCATCGAGCAGCGCGGCGTCGCCCGTGCAGCGCAGGTAATGCAGGCAGGCGTGCGGCAGCCACAGCAGGTCGTCGCTGAAGTGCGTTCGCACGCCCGCGCCGGTGCTGGCATGCCACCAGTGCTGCACATCGCCTTCAATGAACTGGCGCGACGCGCACAGCACGATCTGCGCGCGCAGCATCTGCGGCGCCGCCCAGGCCAGGGCCAGCGCGTCCTGCAACTGGTCGCGGTAGCCGATGGCGCCACCGGCCTGGTAGAAGCCGGCCTTGGCCCACAGCCGGCAGGCCACCGTCTGGTACAGCAGCCAGCGGTTCACCAGCGCATCGAACAGCGGGTCGGGCGTGGCCACGGTGGCGGCGCCCAGCAGCGTGTCCCAGCCCTCGCGCACCGAGCGCATGCGCTGGCCCGGTGATTCATGCGCGGCCAGCGTGGCGAGCTGGCGCGCGGCATCAAGGCTTTCGCCCCAACCGAGCAGGAACACCTGCTGCACGGTCTGGCCACCGGCCAGCGCGATGGGCACGGACAAGGCCGCGCACGGGTCCAGCCCCGGGCCCGCGCGCTGGCCCAGGTGGTCGGGCAGCACCAGGCTGCCGCGGGCATCGAAAAATTCGCGCCGGTCGCAGGTCCAGTCTTCGCTGTCGTCGGCGGCGCCGGCCAGGGCCAGGAACGCGGTGCCACCGCCGAAGCCGCCCGCGGCGTCGCGCTGGGTGCACAGCAAGGCGGTGAGTTTGCGCGGCCGCGGCGGCTCGCCCGCGAACCCCGGGTCGTTGCCGGCCTGATCGGGCAGGCGCTGCCGATACAGCGCCGTGCGTGTGCTGGCGCGGTCGCTGCGGTTGGCGCCCATCATCCATTCGGCCAGGCCAACCAGGCGCAGGTTCATGCTGCGCCCCGAATGGTTGTGCAGCCGCACCACGATCTGCTTGACGCTGGTGTGCGCGTCCACGCACCAGGTGACGCTCACTTCCAGCGCGCCGCGGCGGTGGCTGATGCGGCTGCTGCCCTGGCCATGCGCCACCTGGTACTGCACATCGGTGTCGCCCCAGGCCGAAGGCGCCAGGCTCCAGGCGCGCAGGCTGCGCCGGTCTTGCAGCACGAACCATTCCGATGGCGGGTCGGCCACGGGGTCGTTGGACCAGGCGGTGAGCTGGTTCAGCCGGCTGTTGCGCGCCCAGGTGAAGCCGGCGCCGGCCTCGGACACCTGAGCGCCAAACTGCGGGTTGGACAGCACGTTGACCCACGGCCGCGGCGTGCCGGCGTGCGCGCTGACACTGAAGCGGAACTCGCCCGACGCGGCGTCGAACTCGCCGCTGGACAGGCTGCCGCCAACGCCCGGCACCTGGCCGGCAGCAGTACCCGTGCCGAGCAAGACCGTGGCCGTGTCGAGCCGCGTTTGCAGCGCCAGTTCATGGCGCTGCAGCCACTCTTCCACGTGGCGCGCCAGCGGCCGGCCGTCGGCATGCAGGCGCAGCCGCGCCAGCGCCTGCAAGGCGGCGCGTTCGGGCGGCGCCAAGTTCGCGGCCAACACGATGTGCAACGCCGTGCTGGCCTGCCCTGGTGCTGCCGCGGCCTCGGCCGCGTGGCGCTCGCGCAGCGCGGCCAGCTCGCGTTGCAGTTCCATCTGGTACGACGCCGCTTCATGATCGATGACCACCAGGTCGCACTCGATGCCGCCCCAGGCCCACAGTTGCAAGGCCTTGGCCAGCGAACGCACCAGACCCAGGCCGTCGCGTGCGTCGATGCTCACCAGCACGATGGCGCGGTCGCCCGAAATGCCCAGCCGCCACAAGGCGCGGCGGTCGCAGGTGTCGCCGTCGGGCGCGGGGGCATCGGCCTGCACGCGCGCCAGGGTGTGCACCAGGGCGCTGGTGAGCATCTGCGTGGCGGCCACGGTCTCGGGGCTGATGCGCAGCGTGCGCAGCCGGATGCCGCTCAAGGTGGCCGACATGAGCGAGGCGCGCCGCACATGACTGGCCTGGCGGTATTTGTCGACCACCGCCTGCAACGTGCCGGCGTTGGCGCTGGCGGTGGTGGCCAGGGTCAGCCTGGCCTGGCCTTGCGCCGGAATGCGCAGGCGCACCGCCAGCGCGCACACCGGGTCCAGCCCGGTGCTCAGCGTGCAGTCTTGCCGCAGGTCGGGCGAATCGTCGAAGCCCGCGGCCGGTACACCGGGCACACCGGCCACACCGGGCCGGCCATGGCGGCCCAGCCACTGCGCGCGGTCGGCCTGCACGCGAACGCCCAGCATCTGCTCGTCGCTCTCGGCAATGAAGTGGGCGCACAGCAGCCCGGTCTCGGTTTCCAGCCGGGCGCGGCGTTCGAACACCAGCGCCTGCTCCTCGGCCTGCCAGTGCGCCTGGATGAACAAGTTGCTGAACGCCGGGTGGGCCTCGTCGGCGTGGGCGTGGGCCAGCGTGACCTCGAACGCCGACAGCAGCTCGATGTCCAGCGCGCGCTGGCCCAGGTTGTGCAGCTCGATCTGGCGGAACTCGATGTCGTCTTCCGGGCTCACCCACACCGTCATGTGCGCCTGCACCTCGGGCCAGGTGGCGCTGAAACACACGCGCTCGGCGTGGTAGGTGGCGTGGTAGTGCGC
>JAYUPO010000127.1:0-1933 GCA_043760085.1 Burkholderiales bacterium | reverse complement strand
CGCTGGCGTCGAACACCGGCGCGCTGAAACCGTTCACCCCGCGTTCGTTGATGTCAACCAGGATCGCGTTGTCGATTTGGCCCAGGCGGCTGGCACGCACTTCTTCCAGGTGCGCATCCACCGCGGCGCGCGAGGTGAAGGGCGAGCTTTCATTTTTCTGCGCGACGGCAATCTCGGCTTCCAGGTAGGGCGAGGTCACGTCCTTCGGCAGGAACGCGGCGAAGACCTTGCCCGTGGCCGAGCCGAGCAGCGGCAACACCATGCCGCAGCGCAAGCGCACCTCCACCGGCTGGCTGGCTTCGATCCACCAAATGAGCGTGGGCCCGAAGTTGCCCCACACGCCCAGGCCCACGGTCTTGTCGGTCTCGCGGTTCAGGTCTTCGAGCAGCGGCCGCGCCAGGTGCACCGCATTCAGGCTGGCCACGTTGCTGCTGCCCGCGCCCACGCTGCGCGCGTTGTCATACGGGTGCACCACCATGTACTTGCCGGCACCAAAGGCCAGCGGCTTGTTGGCGCTGGTGGAGATGCGTTCCACGCGGCCCAGAAAGAGCAGATGGTCGCCGCCCGGGTAGGTGGCTTCGGTGCGGCATTCCAGGTGCGCGGCGCAGCCGTCGATCAGCGGCAAGCCTTCGATGCCGGGCGATGTGGCCACGCCATTGAAGCGATCCGGCCCCGAGCGCGCAAAGCGGTTCGACACCTCGATCTGCTCTTCGGACAGGATGTTGACGACGAAGCGCTTGGCCCGGCTGTAGATGCCAAAGGTGCTGGCGTTGGTGCGCAGGCTCCAGACGATGAGCGGTGGGTCGAGCGACACCGAGTTGAAGGAATTGGCCGTCATGCCGATGGGCGCGCCGTGTTCATCGAGCACGGTGATCACCGTCACGCCGGTGACGAAGGCGCCCAGGCAGCGGCGCAACTCGATGGGGTCGATGGCGTCCTTGGCGTCCTTGGCTGGAGCGGGCATCACGGCAGTGGCACTCATCAACGGTTAATTCAGCAGGTTTTCGCGGAAATTGCGGCCCTCGTAGGCCGTGCGGAAGATGCCGCGCTTTTGCAGCAAGGGCACCACGTGGTCGACGAAATCATCCACGCTGTCGGGGTTGGTGGTGGGGCTCAAATTGAAGCCGGCACAGCCGCTTTCACGCCAGATGCGTTCCATCTCGTCGGCCACGTGTTCCGGCGTGCCGATGAGCTGCGGAATGGCCACCGACAGGGCCCATTGCGCGGCGGCGTCGCGCAGCGTGACGGCACGCCCGTCGGCGCTGGTGGTGGTGGCAGCCAGCAGCCCGCGCGAGGCTTGCGTTTCCATTTCGGCCAAGGGGCGGTCAGGGTCCAGGCCGCTCAAGTCAACACCGAACACACCGCACATGCGGGCCAGCGTGGCTTCCAGCGGAATGCGTTCGCGCAAGGCTTGTGCGCGCTGGCGTGCTTCAAGCTCGGTGCTGCGCACGATGGGTTGCAGGCCGAAGATCATCTTCGGGTCGCGGCCCTTGCCTTGCGCCGCGGCAGCGTCACGCAACTGCGCCATGGCCTTTTTCATGCCGGGCAGGTGGCCCTGGATGCCGAAGATGATTTCGGCATGTTCCAGCGCAAAGCGCATGCCGCGCCCCGACGAACCCGCTTGAATCAACAAGGGCCGGCCATGCGGCGAAGGCAGCACCGGGCACACCGCCTTGCAGCTGAGGTAGTCGCCTTTGAAATCGATCTGCTTGACCTTGGTGGGGTCAGCAAACTGGCCGGCGGCCTTGTCTTGCAAGATGCCATCGGGCGGCACGCTGTGCCACAGCTCGTAGCAGATCGCCATGAATTCATCGGCGAAGTCATAGCGCTCGTCGTGCGGCATCTGCGCGCCCATGCCGTTGGCCAGGTGTTCGGCGTTGCTGAACCCGGTGACGATGTTCCAGGCCACGCGGCCGCGGCTCAGGTAGTTGAG
>JAYUPO010000126.1:0-4672 GCA_043760085.1 Burkholderiales bacterium | reverse complement strand
GCATGCCTTTGCGATGAGCCGCTTCTCGGGCGTGTGGGCCGGCATGAAGACGATCCAGGAGGTGGTCGAGTCCTCGTCGTCGGTGTCGGTCGATCCTGACCGGGTGAAGATCGTGATGCCCGAAGACTTCCAGATGCCGCCCGGCGGCCTGCACATCCGCTGGCCCGACGCGCCGCTGGAGCAGGAAGCGCGGCTGATGGACTACAAGTGGTACGCCGCGCTGGCCTATGTGCGCGCCAACAAGCTCAACTACAACGTTATAGAAGGGCCGCAAGATCGCTTCGGCATCATCGCCAGCGGCAAGGCCTACAACGACACGCGCCAGGCGCTGGCCGATCTCGGGCTGGATGACGACACCTGCCGCCACCTGGGCATCCGGCTGCACAAGGTCAACGTGGTGTGGCCGCTGGAAGCCACCATCACGCGCGAATTTGCCCAGGGCTTGAGCGAAATTCTGGTGGTGGAAGAAAAGCGCCAGGTCATCGAATACCAGCTCAAGGAGGAGCTGTACAACTGGCGCGCCGATGTGCGGCCAAATGTGCTGGGCAAGTTCGATGAAACCGAAGGCGACGCCAGCGGCGGCGAATGGAGCCAGCCCAACCCGAGCAACAACTGGCTGCTGCGCGCCAATGCGGATCTGAGCCCGGCCCTTGTCGCCAAGGCCTTGGCCAAACGTTTGAAAAAACTGGGTGTGCCGCCCGATGTGGCGGCGCGCATGGATCAGCACCTGAACCTCATCGGCGCGGCCGAACGCGCCCTGGCCACCGGCGCCACCGGCGGCGCTGAGCGTGCACCGTGGTTCTGCTCGGGCTGCCCGCACAACACCAGCACCAAGGTGCCCGAGGGTTCGCGTGCCATGGCCGGCATCGGCTGCCACTTCATGGCCACCTGGATGGACCGCAGCACCATCGGCTTCACGCAAATGGGCGGCGAGGGCGTGCCCTGGGTTGGGCAGGCGCCGTTCTCGAAACGGGAGCACATGTTCGCCAATCTGGGCGACGGCACCTACTACCACTCGGGAGCGTTGGCCATTCGGCAAAGCATCGCCGCGGGTGTCAACGTGACCTACAAGATTTTGTACAACGACGCCGTGGCCATGACCGGCGGGCAGCCGATCGACGGCGTGCTCACCGTGCCGCAGCTCAGCCGTGCCGTCGAAGCCGAAGGCGCGAAGAAAGTGGTGGTGGTGACCGATGAGCCCGAGAAGTACAGCGCCGCTGTCGGCCTGGCCCCGGGCGTGACCGTGCGCCACCGCGATGAGCTCGACGCCGTGCAGCGCGAGCTGCGCGAGGTGCCGGGCTGCACCGTGCTGATCTACGACCAGACCTGTGCCACCGAAAAGCGCCGCCGCCGCAAGCGCGGCAAGATGGTCGACCCAGCCAAGCGCACGATCATCAACGAAGCGGTGTGCGAAGGCTGCGGCGACTGTTCCGTGCAGAGCAACTGCCTGAGCGTGGAGCCGGTGGAAACCGAATTCGGGCGCAAGCGGCGCATCAACCAGAGCAGTTGCAACAAGGACTTTTCCTGCCTGAAGGGTTTTTGCCCGAGCTTCGTCACCATCGAAGGCGGTGAGCTGAAAAAACCCAGGAAAGAGGCCAAGACCCAGGCCGACCCGTTCGCCCTGGGCCCGTTGCCCGAGCCCAATTTGCCGCTGGCTGAAAGCGCCTGGGGCGTGGTGGTGGCCGGCGTGGGCGGCACCGGCGTCATCACCATCGGCCAGTTGCTGGGCATGGCCGCGCACCTTGAAGGCAAGGGCGTGATCACGCAAGACTCGGCCGGGCTGGCGCAAAAAGGCGGCGCCACCTGGAGCCACATCCAGATCGCCAACCGGCCGCAAGACATCTACACCACCAAGGTCGACACCGCCAAGGCCGACCTGGTGATTGCCTGCGACGGCATCGTTGCCTCGGGCAAGGCCACGCTGGCGTTGATGCACCCGGGCCGCACTTTCGTGGCCATGAATTCGCACGCCACCCCCACCGCCGCGTTCGTGGGCAACCCGAACTGGCAGCACCCCGAAAGCGGTTGCGAGGCCGCGTTGATGCAAGCCGTGGGCCGAGACAAACTCGGGCTGTTCGATGCCGACCAGGTAGCGGTGCAGTTGCTGGGCGACTCGATTTACGCCAACCCGATCCTGCTGGGTTACGCCTGGCAGCGCGGCCAGTTGCCCTTGTCGCACGCCGCGCTGAAGCGGGCGATGGAATTGAACGCGGTGCAGGTGCCCAACAACCTGGCCGCTTTCGAATGGGGCCGGCGCTGCGCGCACGACCTGGCGCAAGTGCAGGCGCTGTTCAAGGCTCAGCAGGTGATTCAATTCGTTAGGAAGCCCGGGCTGGACGACATCATCAAGACGCGCGAACAGTTTCTCGTGGGCTATCAAGACAGCGCCTATGCCGAGCGCTATCGCGCCTTCGTCAACCGTGTGCGCGCCGCCGAGGCGCCGCTGAACAGCACGCGGCTGAGCGAAGCCGTGGCGCGCTACCTGTTCAAGCTGATGGCCTACAAGGACGAGTACGAAGTCGCCCGCCTGCACAACGACCCGGCGTTCCTGGAGCGCATTGCCGGCATGTTCGAGGGCGACTACAAAATCGTGCACCACCTCGCGCCGCCCGGCATGGCCAAGCGCAATGAAAAGGGCGAGCTCGTCAAGCAGGCCTTCGGCCCCTGGGTGCGCAGTGCGTTCAAGCTGCTGGCCGGGTTGAAGGGCCTGCGCGGCGGTGCGCTGGATCTGTTCGGCCGCACCGACGAGCGACGCGGCGAGCGGGCGTTGATCGAGCAATATCAAGCCAGCGTGGAAGAACTGCTGCAAGGGTTGAGCGCCGACAAGTTGGCGCTGGCCTGCGAGATCGCCCGCATCCCGGAAGACATTCGCGGCTATGGCCATGTCAAGGCACGCCACCTGGCCGCGGCGCAGGCCAAGTGGGCCGAGTTGATGCAGCGCTGGCGCTCCGGCGCGCAAGCCCTGGCCGCCTGAACGCGCTGCGATGCCGCAGTGGCCCTGCGTGGCGCAAGCGCGCAGCGCCGCCGGCCAGGCGCGCGTGCCGCTGTGGCTGCACCGTGAACAAGCCACCTGGCAGGTGGGCTCGTTGTCAAGCACGCAGCTTGCCGCGGTGGCCGGCCTGGATCGCCTGCTTCGGCATGACAGCCTGGGCGTGCACTGGTTGGCGCAAAGCGAAGCCGAGCTCAACGCCGCCGTGGCCAGCGCTAACCTGGCCTTGCGTGCGCAAGGCTGGATCAAGGCCTGGCGTGACGAGGCGTTCTCGATCTACGAGCCATGCAGTCTGCTGCGCCTGGGGTGCATGGAACGCGCCGCGGCGCGCTTCTGGGGCACGCTCACGCTGGGGGCGCATTGCACCGGCTACGTGACCGATGCGCAGGGCCGCCCCCGCCACATCTGGGTGGCGCAGCGCGCGGCGAACAAGGCGGTGGATCCGAATGCGTTCGACAACCTCATCGGCGCCGGCGTGGGCGACGGGCAAACGCCGGCGCAAGCGCTGCTGCGCGAAGCCTGGGAAGAAGCCGGCTTGCGCGGGCCTCAACTGGCTGGCGTGCAACCCGGCCGGCGCATCCAGATGTTTCGTGACGTGCCCGAAGGCTTGCAGTTCGAGCAACTGTTCAGCTTCGACCTGGCTTTGCCGGCGGGCACCACGCCGGTCAACCAGGACGGCGAAGTGCAGCGCTTCGAATGCCTGCCGGTGGCGCAGGCATTGGACTTGGCAGCCAGCGGCGCCATGACGGTGGACGCCGCCTTGGTGATGCTGGACTTTGCGCTGCGCCACCACCTGCTGCCCGCCGCCGATGACCAGGCCATGCAAGTGGCCAGCGCCGCGTTGTGGCTTGAATTCGCGGCCAAGCCATAGCGCGCTGGCGCGGCGCGGCCCGTGCGAATTTGTCTGAGGACTTCAACCCTGGATGCCGGGAATCCCTTGATTGCCAGGCCAGCACAATGGCCGGATAGTGCCGGGCCTGCCGCGGCATGCGTTCGCGCCGCACTCTACTTCTTCAACCACCTGACGGAGCCGTCATGACCAAACCCAAAACTGCCCTGGTACGCCGCCGCTTCCTGAAAACGGCTGCGGTCGGCACGCTGGCCGCGCCGATGATCGTCAAGGCCCAGGCCGTGACCAGCCTGCGCTTCCAGAGCACCTGGCCTTCCAAAGACATCTTCCACGAGTACGCGCTCGACTTCGCCAAGCGCGTCAACGACATGACCGGCGGCGAACTGAAAATCGAGGTACTGCCGGCCGGTTCGGTGGTGCCCGCTTTCGGCCTGTTCGAGGCCGTCTCCAAGGGCACCCTCGACGGCGGCCACGGCATCCTCGGCTACCACTACGGCAAGCAGAACGCGCTGGCGCTGTGGAACTCCGGCCCGATGTTCGGCATGGACGCCACCATGCTGATGGCTTGGCACCGCTATGGCGGCGGCAAGGAACTGTTGGCCAAGCTCTACGCCTCGATCGGCGGCAATGTGGTTTCCTACCTGTGCGGGCCGATGACGACGCAGCCGCTGGGCTGGTTCAAGAAGCCCATCACCAAGCCCGAAGATTTCAAGGGCCTGAAGTTCCGCACCAATGGCCTCGCGATCGACCTCTTCACCGCGATGGGCGCCGCGGTCAACGCGCTGCCTGCCGGTGAGATCGTCCCGGCCCTGGACCGCGGCCTGCTCGACGGC
>JAYUPO010000125.1:0-12898 GCA_043760085.1 Burkholderiales bacterium | reverse complement strand
TCGCGCCGCGCCAGGCGGTGGGCAATCTCCACCACGGCGCGTTCGGCATTGCCGTACAGCAGCAAGTCGGCCTTGGCATCGACCAGGATCGAGCGGCGCACTTTGTCTTGCCAATAGTCGTAGTGCGCAATGCGGCGCAGGCTGGCTTCAATGCCGCCCAGCACGATGGGCACTTCCGGGTAGGCCTCGCGGCAGCGCTGGGCATAGACCAGCGAGCTGCGGTCGGGCCGCGCGCCGCCCTGGCCACCTGGGGTGTAGGCGTCGTCGCTGCGAATCTTGCGGTCCGCCGTGTAGCGGTTGATCATCGAATCCATGTTGCCCGCCGTCACGCCATAGAACAGCGTGGGCGCACCCAGCGCCTTGAAGGCCTGCGCGCTTTGCCAATCGGGCTGGGCGATGATGCCGACGCGAAAGCCCTGCGCTTCGAGCACGCGGCCGATCACGGCCATGCCGAAACTGGGATGGTCGACATAGGCGTCACCCGTCACCAGCACCACGTCGCAGGCGTCCCAGCCCAGCGCGTCCATTTCGGCGCGGCTCATCGGCAGCATGGGCGCTGGGCCCAGGCGTTTGGCCCAGAACGGGCGGTAGCTGGCCAAGGGCTTGGCGCTGGGGCGCTCTTCAACAACGGCGTGTGACAAGGGGCTGTGGGGCTGTGGGACAGACGGTCGGCGGGGGCGCTGTCGAGGGCGCGCGGGGGCGGTATTGTCGGTGCAGGCGGGAACATCCCTGCATCATGCAAGGCCGATGCTGGGCAGAATCAGAATCGCCCCTGCCACACAAAACCATGACCCGCAACGCAACTGACCTGGCTGATTGCAGCGCCACCGAACTGTTGGCGCTGTACGCCAGCAAGCAAGCCTCGCCCGTGCTGGCCACCCAGGCCGTGCTCGAACGCATTGCGCGCCTGAACCCCAGCCTGAACGCCTTTTGCCACCTGGCGCCCGAAGAAGCCCTGCGTCGGCCCGGGCCAGCGAGCGGCGCTGGCTGCGCGGCCAACCCTGCGGGCCGCTCGATGGCGTGCCCACGTCGATCAAAGACCTGATCCTCACTCGCGGCTGGCCCACGCTGCGCGGCAGCTACACGGTCGATGCCAACCAGCCCTGGGAGGTGGACGCCCCGGTTACGGCGCGCTTGCGCGAAGCCGGCGCCGTGCTGCTGGGCAAGACCACCACGCCCGAATTCGGTTGCAAGGGCGAAACCAATTCACCGCTCACCGGCATCACGCGCAACCCCTGGAACCCGGCCAAGACGCCGGGCGGCTCGTCCGGCGGCACCGCGGTGGCGGTAGCCGCCGGCATGGGGCCGCTTTCAGTGGGCACCGACGGCGCCGGCTCGGTGCGCATCCCGGCCGCGTTTTGCGGCAACTTCGGCCTCAAGCCCAGTTTCGGGCGCGTGCCGGCGTATCCACTTTCCCCCTTCGGCAGCGTGGCCCACCTGGGCCCGCACACCATGAGCGTGCGCGACGCCGCGCTGGTGATGAATGTGCTCAAACAACCCGATGCCCGCGACTGGACGTCGCTGCCTAACGATTCATCTGACTATCTTGATGGGCTTGATGCCGGCATCAAGGGCTTGCGCATCGCCTATTCCCCCACGCTGGGCTACGCGAAGAACGTGCACCCCGAGATTGCGGCCGCGGTCAAGGCCGCCGTGCAGCAACTGGCGGCGCTGGGTGCGCAGGTGGAAGAAACCGACCCCGGCATCGAAGACCCGCTCGACATCACCCTGGGCCTGTGGTTCGCCGGCGCCTGGACGGTCTGGAACACGCTGAACGAAGCGCAGCAAGGCCTCACCGACCCCGACTTTGCGGCCGAGGCCGAACTCGGCTCGCGCTTGTCAATGCTCGACGTGCAGCGCCTGCACCTGCGCCGCGGCGCGCTGGGCTCGCATTTGCGCCAGTTCATGCAGCGCTTCGACCTCATCGCCACGCCCACGGTGGCGGTGCCGGCCTTCGATGCCAAGCCCGCCGGCCACCAGCCCATGAACGGCGCGGCCATGCTGGGCTGGACGCCGTTCTCGTACCCCTTCAACCTCAGCCAGCAGCCGGCCTGCACCATACCGTGCGGCTTGACGCGCGACGGCCTGCCCATTGGCCTGCAACTCGTGGGCCCGATGTTTGGCGACGCGCTGGTGCTGCGCGCCGCGCGGGCTTATGAGACCGTGCGGCCGATTGCGCGCCCGCGCCCGCGCTTGGCAGCATGAGCAGCGCCGCGCCCATTCAAGCCGTGTTGTGGGATTTCGGCGGCGTCATCCTCAGCAGCCCGTTTGAAGCGTTTGAACGCTATGAGGCGGCGAACGGCCTGAGCCCAGGCTTCATTCGCGGCATCAATTCGCGCCACCCCGATACCAACGCCTGGGCCTGCTTCGAGCGCGGCGACATCAGCGTTGACGAATTCGCCACCCGCTTCGAGGCCGAGGCGCGCGCGGCCGGCGGCACGCTGCGCGGGCGCGACGTGCTGGGGCTGATCGGTGGCGAAATTCGCCCCGAGATGGTCGAGGCGCTCGACCGCGTTCGTGCGCGCTGGCGCGTGGCCTGCATCACCAACAACATGCCGGTCGGGTTGGGGCCGGCCATGACGCGCAGCGCGCAGCACAGCGCCAGCATCGCGGCCATCATGGCGCGCTTCGAGCTGGTGGTGGAATCAAGCAAGCTGGGCTGGCGCAAGCCCGACCCGCGCATCTACGCCCACACCTGCACCACGCTGGGTGTGGCGCCGCAGGCCTGCGTGTACCTCGACGACCTGGGCATCAACCTCAAGCCGGCGCGCGCCATGGGCATGCGCACCATCAAGGTGGCAAGCGCGGCGCAGGCCTTGAGTGACTTGCGCGATCTGCTCGGCATCGATCTGTGCTGAGCGGGCAAACCTACTACCAGGCCACCGCCGATTCAAGCCTGCGCTTTGCGCCGCTGGCCGGCCAGCTGGACTGCGACACCGTGATCATCGGCGCCGGCTTCGCCGGCCTGGCCACCGCCATGGGGCTGCTGGAACGCGGCCAGCGCAGCGTGGCGGTGCTCGAAGCGCAGCGCGTGGGCCATGGTGCATCGGGCCGCAACGGCGGCTTTGCCTTCGGCGGCTACAGCCTGGATTGCGCCGCACTGGTGCAACAGCTTGGCCTGGCGCCGGCGCGCCAGCTCTATGGTTTGACCCTGGATGCGCTGCACCTCATCCGCGCGCGCATCGACAAACATCAAATTGCGTGCGACAAGGTCGAAGGCGGCGCGCTGTTGGCCGACTGGTTTGGCGACGAGCCGGCGCTGCGCGCGCAGCAGCGCTTTATGCGCGAGCAGATGCAGGCCGATTGGCAATGGCTCGGCCGCGACGAGACGCGCGCGCTGCTGCACAGCGCGCGCTACCACGGCGCCCTGTTCGAGCCGCAAGCCTTTCACTTTCACCCGCTGAAGTACGCGCAAGGCCTGGCACGCAGCCTGGCAGCCGGCGGTGTGGCGTTGTTTGAACAGTCCGCCGCGCTGAACATCACACGCCGCGGTGCAACGTTTCACATCACCACCGCGCAAGGCGAGCTGCATTGCCGCCAGGTGCTGGTGGCGTGCGGCGGCTACCTGGGCGGCCTGGTGCCTGAACTGCAACGCGCCATGCTGCCCATTGCCACCTACGTGATGGCCACCGAGCCGCTCGGCGCCAGGCTGGCTGAAGCCGTGAACACGCCAGCGGCCATCTACGACACCCGCTTCGCCTTTGATTACTACCGCGCTTTGCCGGACACGCGGCTGCTGTGGGGCGGGCGCATCAGCATCCTGCAACGCTCGCCGTCATCGGTGGCGCGGCTGTTGCACCAAGACATGCTTCGCGTGTACCCGCAACTGCGCGGCGTGAAGGTCGAGCATGCCTGGAGCGGCCTGATGAGCTATGCCCGCCACAGCATGCCGCAGCTTGGCCGCACACCCGGCGGCCTGTGGTTCGCCATGGGCTTTGGCGGCCACGGCGTGGCACCCACCACGGCGGCCGGCGAGCTGCTGGCTGACGCCCTGAGCGGCCGCGCCGAGCTGGCGGCTGCATGGGCCGGTTATGGCCTGGCGCCGGTGCATGGCCAGGCCGGGCTGCTGGCCGCGCAGGCGCGCTACACCTGGGCGCAACTGCGGGACGCCGGGCGCGGTGCCTGGCGCAGCGCCCGGCGCAGTGCCAGGCGCGGTGTCAACAGCAGTGTTTGGCGTGATGGCGGCCCGCGCTGAACTTGCCTCGACAATCCACCGCCATGGCCAACGCACTCGCCGCCTTCACCCCCAGCCCTGGCCAGGCCTGGGCCTTGCTGTGGCTGGCCATCGTGCTCGAAGTCGTGGGCACCACCTGCATGAAGCTGTCGCAAGGGCTGAGCCAGTTCACACCTTCGGTTGCGATGTTCGCCTGCTATGCGCTGGCCTTTGCGTGCAACGCCCTGGTCACCAAAACGCTCGACCTGAGCGTGACCTATGCCGTGTGGTCGGGCGTGGGCACGGCGGCCACCGCGGTGATCGGCATGGCTGTGTTCCGCGAGCCGGCCACGGCGCTGCGCATGGCCTGCATTGGCCTGATCGTGATCGGTGTGCTCGGGCTGCACAGCGTTTCGCGCGCGCCGTAGGCCAAGGTTAACGCCGCCCGCCGACGGACGCACGCTTGGCAAGCGCGGCGTTGCGGTGCTCACATGTTCATGCGACCCGCGGCCGCGTCGTCTCATCCTTTTTAAGGAGGTGACTTCAGGCCGCACGCCCTAGCCTTATCTGGCGACGACGCTTGGCACCCGGTGCCGCAGCGGCCAACGCGCCCACAACACCTTGCGGAGGAACCATGCCCACACCACACCTTGCCCGTTTTGCCCCGTCAGCCATGGCCCTGGCCACGGCCAGCTTGATCGCCGGTTGCCTCGGTGGCGGTGGCGACAGCACCCCGCCGGTGGTGGCCCCAACCACCACCAACGTCACCACCACGGTGATTGACGGCGCACTCAGAAACGCGCTGGTCTGCGTCGACAAAAATCGCAATAGCGCCTGCGAAGCCAGCGAAACGCAGGGCCGGACCGATGCCACGGGCAACGTGACCCTGCCGGTGCCCAATGCCGATGTGGGCCAGTACCCACTTGTGGCCGTGGTAGGAACCGATGCCGTGGATGCCGACAACGGCCCAGTGACCGTGCCATTCACGCTCTCAGCGCCGGCAGGACAGGCCGCGGTCGTGAGCCCGCTCACGACCCAGGTCGTCAATGCCATGGCCAGCGGGGCCACGCTGGCAGCTGCCGAAGCCAGCGTCAAGTCGTCTACCAACATCAACGTTGGCCTGTTCCAGGACTACACCACAGTCGCCGCGAAAGCCGCAGCCGCTGCCGCGGGTGGCTCCAGCCCGGCCGACGTGGCGCGCTTGATTGTGGTGACCACCCAGGCGCAGTCGACGGCGCTGGCACCGGCCCTGAACACACCCGCTACCGGCGGCGCCAACATTACCCAGGCGGATCTGGACAAGGCGGTGCAGCAAAGAATCCTGCAGCTGTTGCCTGAAATCGTTGCCGCGGTCACTGCCAACCCGGGTTTGACCGGCGCGACGCTGGCAACTGCCGTGGTGGCGGCGGTCACGCCATCCTTGACGACGCCTGCGCAAGCGCCAACCGTGGTGGCCATCAACAACCAGCAGGTGCTGGAGGCAGCGCAGCCGGCGCCCGCATATGTGGCGGCGGCCAGCATCCAGATTGATGCGCTCAACTTCACCGACGCCAACAACTGGAGCTCCCGCGTGTTCAGCAACAGCCTGGCACAGGCAACGCTGGATGCCAACGGCAACCTGCGGGTGAACGACCGCAGAAACCGCGCCAACAACGGCGTGGTGGCCAACTGGAACTTCGGCAACAACCCGCAAGACCAGTCCAACCTGCACTGGACGGGAAGCGCCTGGGAGCCTTGCGGACTGAACTTCGAATTCACCGCAACCGTGCGGGACGCGAACGGCAACAACAGCTCCAACTACTGCAACAACTATTCCACCACGGCCAGCAGCCGCACCGGGTTTGACATTTCGGGCCAAACCATGGCCGCCGTGTATGACCAGATCCGCACCGGTGGCTTCACCAACCTGACTATTGCGAATGCAGCAACGATGTTGGGTGCGCAAACCTTCCCGGCGGATTCAAAACTTTTCTACCAAACCAGCACACGGCTGACCGCCGCGCCGGTTTATGGCCCTGGCAGCAACAGCCTGGTGTTCAATTACAGCGCTGCCGTGTCGGCCGGTGGAGATTCCAGGGTTCAAGCGGCGGGTACAGGCTGCAATTCAGTTGAATTCCAGCCGGGGCCGGCCATTGCCACGACAACCCTTGAAAACTTGGTGGCGGCTTATCGCGGAAATCCCTGCCTTTACAACCAGAGCAGCTTCCAATCGGGCGGGACGACCTTCTACGACGGTGGCACCCAAAACAGCAACCACACCAGCAGCGCTTGGGGAAACAGCACGCTCTCCATCGGCACCGTGGGCAGCGTCAATATTGCCAGCACACCCACGGCCTTCTTCACCGGAAATCGCCTGATTCGCCTGGCGTTTACCGGCACGGGAAGCAACCCGGTCACCTACTACTCCTGCTCACAGCGCTTCATCAACGGGTCGGCGCGAAATTGCACAGCCATTGGCAGCGGCAGCTGGGTTATCACCACGCTGGCTGATGGCTCGCGCACGATGACGTTTACCAATCCGCCAGCCACCTCGTTGACCTTCAACCGCGTGCTCGTCGAACGCAACAGCCGCGTGAATTTTGGCTTCCAGGACAAGCTCACCGTGACCAGCTCGGCGCGCTTCAACACCCAGGCTTCCATTGCGTTGTTCGCCAAACTCGGCATGCCGGCAATTGACCCTGAAGTGCCCTTGGCGCTGACGGCGGCTTCCTACCAGGGGACTTGGGACTTGAGGGAGGCTGGAACACCGTTTGCGTTCAATGTGGGCACACGCGTCGTCATCAGCGGAACCAATGCGGTGACCTGCTTTGACAACGGTAACGGCGCTGCGTCCACCTGCACGGGCGCCATCACCAACCCGTTGACGGGTGCATTCAGCGGCACCAGTGGAAACGGGGGAACAAACAGTGGCATCTTCAGTTTCATCACTGGAACCGCCACAGGGACCTACAACGACCCGAACGACACCCCGCCGGCCTCAGGGGCATTCGTCGGCGCGCGTCGCTGAGCGAACTTCTTAAACCCATCCTGGCCCGCCTTGCGCGGGCCTTTTTTTGGCTTGGCCGATGTCAACGCTGCAAACCCAACTCCCGCGCATCGCGCTCATGCGCCGCGATGCGCCCAACGGCGCGTTTGAGCTACTCCGTGGTTGAACACCAATGACTACCGCGAAGCCGGCCTGTCGTTCCGCGGCAGCGATCGCAAGCTGTACCAGACGATCTGGTTCTGGGACAACTGATCGCCTGTCGCATGGCATGAACCGCGGGGCCCTTCGGGGCCCTGCTTCATGTCTGGCCACGGCGCGCGGGCACCACGCTGAATAAGCTGCGCACCCTACAAAGCCGCGCCGCCCCCGCCTAGCATCGCAACCTTGCCTACTGCTGCGATCGCGCTCCAACATGTTCGACTACTTGATCATCGGCGGCGGCTCCGCCGGCTGCGTGCTGGCCGCGCGCCTGAGCGAAGACCCGGCCACGCAGGTCTGCCTGCTCGAAGCCGGGCCGCGCGATTCAAGCGTGCTCATCCACTGCCCGGCCGGCCTGGCCGTGCTGGCCAAGAACGGGCAGGCTAACTGGGCCTTTGAGACGACACCGCAGCCCGGCCTGAACGGCCGCCGCGGCTACCAGCCGCGCGGCAAGGTGCTGGGGGGTTCAAGCAGCATCAACGCCATGGTCTACATCCGCGGCCAGCGCGAGGACTATGACGCCTGGGCCGCCGCCGGCAACCCGGGCTGGGGCTTCGATGATGTGCTGCCCTACTTCATCAAGAGCGAGCACAACGAACGCGGCGCCGATGCCTGGCACGGCCAGGGCGGGCCGCTGAACGTGATGGACCTGCGCAGCCCCAACCGCTTCGGCCCCGCCTTTGTGCAGGCCGCGCGCGAAGCCGGCTACCCGCTCAACCCTGACTTCAACGCTGCCACGCAGGAAGGCGTGGGGCCCTACCAGGTGACGCACAAGAACGGCGAGCGCTTCAGTGCCGCCAAGGCTTACCTCACACCCGCCCTGGGCCGGCCGAACCTGAAGGTGATCACTGGCGCGCGGGTGCAGCGCATCACGTTCGAAGGCCGGCGCGCAACAGGGGTGGAGGTGCGGGTGGATGACGAAATGCACACCTTCACCGCGCGGCGCGAGGTGCTGCTGTGCGCTGGCGCGATTCAATCGCCGCAGGTCTTGATGCTGTCTGGCGTCGGGCCCGGCGCGCCCTTGCAAAGCCATGGCATCAGCGTCGTGCACGACCTGCCCGGCGTTGGCGCGAACCTGCATGACCACCCCGATGTGATCATCGGCAAGAGCGTGCCCGGCGCGACTGATCTCTTCGGTTTGTCGCTGGCCTTCTTGCCGCGCGCGCTGAGGGGCATCTTCGAATGGCGCAAGCAGCGCAGCGGCATGCTCACCACCAACTTCGCTGAAGCGGGCGGCTTCATCAAGAGCCGGCCCGATGAGCCGCGGCCTGACTTGCAACTGCACTTCGTCATCGCCAAGCTGGTCGACCATGGCCGCAAGACGCAATTCGGCCACGGCTATTCTTGCCACGTTTGCGTGCTGCAACCCAAGAGCCGCGGCAGCGTCAGCCTGGCCAGCGCCAGCCCCGACGCTGCGCCGCTGATCGACCCCAACTTCCTGGCCGAACGCGATGATGTGGAACGCCTCATTCGCGGCTTCAGGCTCACGCGGCGCATCCTGGAGCAACCGGCGTTGAAGCGCTTTGGCGGCAGCGAGCTGGCGGCCTCGGCGTCAGCGCAAAGCGATGAGCAAATTGAAGCTTTCATCCGCAACCATGCCGACACCATCTACCACCCGGTGGGCAGTTGCCGCATGGGCCCGGGCGCGATGGACGTGGTGGATGCGCAGTTGCGCGTGCACGGCGTGCAAGGGCTGCGGGTGGTCGATGCTTCGGTGATGCCGCAGGTGGTGAGCGGCAACACCAATGCGCCAACGATCATGCTGGCCGAGAAGGCGGCGGATCTGATTCGCGCGGCGTGGGCATGAGGCGGGCCGGCTCCACGCCGGGCTTTCGCGATGCGCCGTCAGGCCAGCGGCTGGCATGGGATGCAGGCTGGATGCACTGCTGGCTGTGTTCTGGCGCCGGCATTAGCCGGCTACATTCACCTAACCTTCATTGAAGACTGGGGTTTATATTGAAGGCCTGACCTGGTTGCCGCGTCACTTCATGTGGAGCGAACGATCGAGACCACCATGGCCCAGCCTGTACACCTTCCAGTGCGCGGCAGCAGCGGCCAGGTAAGTGGAACCCAAAGGAGTTAATGCCATGAACGCCCCCGACCAAGCCTTGTTCGACAAGATCAAGCAGTTGCCGCCGCAGCGTTTGGCAGAGGTTGAAGACTTTGTCGACTTCCTGCGCGAGCGCGACGCCGAGCAGCGCATTACGCACGCCGCAGCCAGGGCCAGCGAGGCGAGCTTCGCGCCGGTGTGGGACAACGACGAGGACGCGGCCTACGATCGGATGTGATCGATGGCCAACTCGTCAAGGCTCAGCTTCGGCGACGTGGTGCTGGTGCCGTTTGCGTTCACCGATCAGTCGGGCACGAAGAAGCGCCCGGCAGTCGTCGTCTCAAGCCACGGCTACAACACCCGGCGGCGTGACGTCGTGATCATGGCCATCACGAGCCAAGTGCGCACGCCGCTGGGCTTTGGTGAAGCAATGGTCAGCGACTGGCAAGGCGCCGGGCTCATCAAGGTGTCCGTCGTCAAACCCGTCTTCGCCACCATCGAACAAGGGCTCGTCTTGCGCGTCATGGGGCACCTCTCGGCGGCTGACATCAAGACTCTGCGCGAGATCCTCGCCGATGTGATCGGGTAGTGGGCCGCGCCTGGGGCCGCGCCTGCAGGCGCGTGCCGACATCGAACTGCAAGGCCCCAAAGCCGTGAAGGCCGCGGCGATGGCAGCATGGGCATCAGCTTCGCGTCGGCGCAGACCTTCCAGGTCGAACTCGCCGCCGGGCGCGTCGCGGTGCTCGACGTCGAAGGCCTGCCCAAGCTGCTCGACTGGTGCGTGCTGTCGCGCCGCGACACGCCGCTGACGGCGGCGCAGCGGCTGCTGCGCGGGTTTGTGCTTGCGCGGGGGCGGGGTTTGCGAAATGTAGGGTGAGGTGAGGGGTGAGGGCTAGGTGAGGGCTCCTCGTGGGCGCCGGCGTTTGAAGCCAACGCATTGGGAAGGCTGACAGCCGGGAGCGGATACCCCAGGGGCGCTTCGCAAGGTAGACGTAGGCTATGGTCGGTTGATCGGAAGTCGACCAACTTGCCTTCGGCTCGGGTCGTAGAGCCAGTAGGAGGACTCGTGCTCCAGATTGCTACAGGGAAGCTGTTCTCGAGACCTGCAAGTAGAGAGAACGAACTGCGCGGCGTTCTCTATTCGAACGCGCGCCTCGGTTATGAAGCAGCCGTTATCACGGCCGCGGGCAGACTGCTGTCTTCCTCCAGTTTCTCTGTGCGGCCGCATGTTCTCGTATACGAGTTCACCGAGCGCATAGAGACAGAGGTGCAAGGACCGCAAATCCTGGTTTCGTCTGGCGTCGAGCCTTATCTCCAGGATTTCGCGGTGGCAATTTCATTCGCGTTGAACTGCACATGTGCACCTGATATAGCTCTCACCCACCGGTTGACGAGCGGGCAGCGTGGCCTTGCCACAAGGGTCGCTCCGCAGACTCTGGTGCGCCGGTTCTTCGACCCTGAGCTTTGGTGCAAACCAGAGGAACAGCAGTTTCTGATCGACTTCATTGCAAAGCTCATCGGGCTGCCGCGACGGACGTTTCTCGGAGTAATGCGGGCACTTCGAACCTACGTCAACGGGATGCATCGCATTGGCGATGATCTGGAGTTGGCCTACACGCTGCTCGTTGCCTCGGTGGAGTCGCTCGCGCAGGACTTCGACGGTCACGAGAGCGACTGGGAGTCGTTCGACGAGCGCAAGCGCAACGCAGTCGACGAAGCACTGGCTGGCGCTGAATCAGCAGTCGCACAGCGCGTGAGACAAGCGCTGCTTCAAGTGGAACACGTTGCATTGGCGCGCCGCTTCCGAGAGTTCGCTATGGTGCACACGACGCCACAGTACTTTCGACCAGGTGCTAGTTCTGATGGGCCAGCACTCGCAAGGTCTGACCTTGCTGAGGTGCTGGGCCAAGCCTATCAATCGCGTTCCAAGTACATGCACCAACTCAGGCGACTGCCTGATATGGTCACTTTGGGTGATCGCTATGGTGAGACCGCTGTCGAGGGGCGAGCCACCCACCTGACACTTCAGGGACTCTCGCGCCTGATGCGTGGCGTCATCATCGAATTCGTACAGCGGCAGCCTACAGTACAGCGAGAGCCACACAACTACACGCTTGAGCGCAGTGGCGTTGTGCAGGTTCGTATGGCCCCACAGTACTGGGTTGGTTGGGCACAAGGCGACATCCGGCGTCACGGCCGCGACAAGCTGGAGGGGTTCTTGGAGCAATTGGCATCTTGTCTGCTCAAGGAACCAGATTCGGTTCTCACGGACTTGCGTCCAGTTCTCGCCGCGGCTGCTGCGGTCGCTTCAAACCTGGAGAAGCGTCTCAGGCGGCCGTACCTCGCTCTGCACGCGCTGTTCAACTTGCATGTTGCTGCACAAGATGTAGCTCCCACTCCGGCGCAGGTTGCCGCGTTGATTGAGCAGGAGCTCGACGAGCCATGCTCGGAAGCACTGATTTCACACGCGCTCTGCGATCAACCTGTGGGCTGGCCGCTGGACATTCATCAGGCCGCGCTGGACACCTACCGACGTCGCCGAGGTGCGTCAAACGGTCTCAGATTTCCGCGGCTCTTCGAGGCGGCGCTTGCCCTAGATCTGGCCGAGCGCCATCGGTCTTCTGGCAACATGAAGGAGTGTCGCGCAACCGTTGCGTCAGCAGTTGAGAATCATCCAGGTCATCCAGGTTTGCAGGAATTCGAAAGTGGACTGCGGACGGATGCCGAGATCCGTTGGCGCAAAGTTCTCCTACCGCCGCCAGAGCAAACGCAGCAGCCGAGCGCGTAGCTAGTCCAATCTGTCCTGCATCGCCACACCTAGATCAGAACAATATGCCGTACGCGAACGAGCAGGACAAGATTGACCGGCACATCAACTCATTTGCCAGCCAGTCATTCCGCGATCAAGCTGACCGCGACTACATCGCCGCGAGGCAAGCTTGTCGAACCGAACTATGGCCGCAGTTCCTGTGGGCCTCGCATCAAGCTATCGAGAAATACCTGAAGGCGATCCTGCTCTACAACAGGGTACCGGCTAAGAAGGTCGGGCACGACTTGATCGCAGCGATGAAGCTGACTGAGAGGCTGCCGAAGGCGCCGTTCTCAATCGACCTGAGTGCGCGCAGCCAGAAGTTCATTGAGCATCTGGCAGCCTGCGGCGAGTATCGCTACATCGACGTGCCCTACTACGTCGATGGGCGCGTCCTGGTTGATCTCGACCTGGCCGTCTGGGAATTGCGGCGCTATTGCCAGGTTCTCAATGTGTTTGGCAAGAAGTTGCCGCCACAGGAGCAGAACTTGCTGGACGGCGCACTAGCTGATCTGGCAAACAGCAACGCGCAGTCTCGCTACAAATTTCGTGTGCATGGCGGGTTTCTCGAAGATGTAATGCGAAAGCCCAAACATCCTTCGCGCGGGGCACTGCTATGGCAAAACGCGGTGTACGGCGTTCGTAAGAGATCAACTGTACGCGTCACTACTGTCCGGTTAAAAGTCGAACAAATTCAACTGG
>JAYUPO010000124.1:0-4702 GCA_043760085.1 Burkholderiales bacterium | reverse complement strand
CACTTCGAGCAGCGCGTTATCTTGCAGGTAGATCTGGCCCACCGACAGGTAGTTGGCGGCACGCCAGTAGGCGTGCATGCGGCGCAAGGTGTCGGGGTTCAGCGGGGTCTGCATGGCACGCGCGGTCGGCGCCATCAATTCCAGCGCCCGTTGCGCCCGCCCACGCTGAAGCGGCCCGCGCCCAGCAACACCAGTGCCAACGCCGAGGCCAGGTAAAAGCCTTGCAGTTCAAGCGCCCAGCCGCCGTTGGCCGACAGCGTGGCGAGTTGGGCCCGGTGCATCAGCGCCACGGCCACCACCATGTTGATCACGATCACCCCGGCGGCCGCACGCGTGAACAGGCCGACGATCAGCAACAGCGGCGCGAGCACCTCGCCGGCGTAGACCAGGTAGCCCAACGCCGCGGGCAGCCCGGTCTTGGCCACGGCGCCCAGGATCGGGTCGATGCCGCCGCTGACCTTGCTGATGCCGTGCAGCAGCATCAGGCCGCCCAACACCAGACGCAGCAGCAGTTTGCCGCTGTCGTCGAGGGGGTCATCGCTGCGCAGCGCGGCGCGGGTTCGGTGGCTTGTGGCAATGGCCATGTCAGCTCCAAGTTGTCGGGGTTGCCGTGCGCGCACCCAGCGGTGGCGCTGAGCAGGCTACTTCTTGCTGGCTACTTCTTGCGCTCCTTGCCGGCGTCACTGCCATCGTCGCGGCCCTGGCCCCGGCCTCTGTCTTTGTCTTTGTCTTTGTCTTTGTCCTTGTCATGGCCTTTGGCCCGGCCCGGGTTGTCGTCGCGCCCGTGGCCCGGTGGCTGGTGCGACGCGGGGGGGCCGGCACGCACGTCGCGCACTTCGCGCGGCGGAGGTGCCTGGCGTGGCGGCGGCAGGGCAGCGCGCGGCGGCCCGTACTGTGGCTCGTGCTGGCGCACGCTGCCGTCGCGCGGCTGGTAGCGGTAGTGGCGGCCCTGCAAGTCGCGCTGTTGTTCGGCCTGCGGGTAGCGCTCGCCCGAATATTGCCGCTGATAGGCGGGCAGGGGTGCCGGCGCGGGCGCGTTGCGGCGATCCCAACGGTCCCACCCCCGGCGCTGGCGCGACCAGTCATCGCCCCAGTGCTCGCCCCAGCGCGGCGGCGCCGCGGCCTGCCAGCCGCGGAAGTAAGGCGGCGGGTCGCGGTAGTAGCGCACCGGTATGCGCAGCACGTACAGCGGCACGGCGTGCGATGGCACGGCGTACCACGGGCCGTCGTACCAGGCGCTGGAATACCAGTCGTCGGCTTGGAAGACCCAGTAGCGGCCGTCGTAGAAAAAGTAGTTCGACTGCAAGGCCGGGGCGTAATAAACGGGGTAGTTGGGCACGCGCACGAACTGCGGATACGCCGGCAGGTTGATGCCGATGCTCACGCCGGGCAAGGCCACGCCGATGCTGACCTGGGCGCCGCTGGCGCCGCCCCACGACAGGGCCAGTGCCAGCGCGCATGCCAGCGCGAGAGCGGCTTTGTGCAGCGAGTGCAGCGGGTGCAGGAAAGTGGCCATGGCCGATGGTGGTTCGCCAGGGTCGCCGCGGTCTGTGCGCTGGCGCACGCAGGCTCAGCGCGCGCTTCGGGTGTCGCCAGCGTCAAACACCAGGCTGAAGCTCAACGCGATGAACACACCCAGGCACAGCGCGGCCAGCACGTCCGACGGCCAATGCACGCCCAGCACCAGGCGTGACATTCCCACCAGCCCGGCCCACAGCAGCGCCACGGCCACCGCCGCGCGCGCACCGCCCGGCCACACCCGCGCCACGCACAGCGCGGCGGCGGTGGCGAAGGCCGCGCTGGCCAGCGTGTGGCCGCTCGGGAAGCTCGACCCCCAATACCACTGCGTCGCCCACAGCGCGGGCCGCTCGCGCATGACCAGCGCCTTGAGCAGGTAGATCAGCAAGGTGGCACTGAGCATCGTGGCAGCCAGCAGCCAGGCCTCGCGCGGGCGCTTGGCCAGGGCCAGCGCCACCACACCGGCCAGGGTGGCGGGCAACAGAACGGTCGCCGCGCCGCTTTGCGTGAGCACGCTGAAAAAGCCGTTCAGCGCTGGCGGCACCAGGCCGCGCACGAACCACAGCAGGGCAGTGTCAACCGGCCCGGACTCCTGGCTCAGCACGTCTTCGATCAGCTTGATGGCGGTCATCGCCAGCACCAGCGCGCCCAGCACGCGCAGGCGCCGGCGCGTGAGTTGCACCGCCCAGCCGGGTTGGCGCCGGCGCGCATAGGCACCGAGCAGGCGCCAGGCGCCGTAGGTGAAGAAGGCCAGCTTGGCCAGGTCGGCCAAAACTTCCAGCCACAGCGGCCAGCGGCTCACGCCTGAGCTGCCACCGCGCGCTGCCCTCGTCGGCCCTGAACCTCCGGCGCGTGGCCGGAGGCGAAACCGGTCAGCCGAAGAAGAAGTAGGCAATCACCAAAATAATGGCCGGCACGCCCAGCACCCAGCCGATCAAATACTTGCCCATGACTCACTCCAAAGGTTATGGGCCGCCAGCGTAGAGGCAACGCTACGCGCTGTCGCGCGGCCTGCGCCGGGCGCAGGTGTAGGACGAGCGCGCGTCGTGGCGCCGGCTGCCACGCGGGCCAGGTGCGTGATGCGTTCACGCCACCAGCGCGAAGTCGATGAAGCCGCGCTCCACGTCGGTGGCCACCAGTTCGACTTGCACGCGCTGGCCGATGTCGAGTTCGTCCACGCGCCCGTCGAGCTTGCCTTCGACCGGCGGGGCGAAGGTGCGCACCCAGGTGTTGCCCTTGGAGTGGCCGGTGACGATGGCGTCATAGCGCTGGCCGATGTGCGATTCGAGCAGCAAGGCCGCTTCGCATTTGCGCAGCTTGCGCTCGACCTTCTGCGCCGCGTCTTCCTGCGCGCTGCAATGCGCGGCCAGCGTGGCCAGCTCGGCGGCGCTGTAGGGCGGCGCGTTGCCGGCTAACACGGCCTTGAGCAGGCGCGAGGTGATCAGGTCCGGGAAGCGCCGGTTCGGTGCCGTGGAGTGGGTGTAGTCACGCAGCGCCAGGCCGAAGTGGCCCACCCGTGCGGCGCCGGGTTGCTCGACCACATATTCGCCCGCTCCCATCAGCTTGACGATGACCAGCGACAAGTCCGCAAAGCGCAGCGGGTCGGCCTGGCGGCGCTTGGCCAGGAAGGCTTCGAGAGCGTGCGAGTCGGGCTGGCCGGGCAAGGCCTCGCCATATTTGCTGGCCACCTCGACGATGCGCTGCCAGCGTTCGGGCGAGCGCACCACGCGGCGCAGCGATGTGGCGCCATGCTCGGCCAGGAAGCGCGCGGTGGCCTGGTTGGTGGCGATCATGAATTCCTGGATCAACTGGCGCGCGCGGTTTTGCATCTGCTGGCGAATGGCCACCACGCGCTCGCCCTCGTACACCGCGCGCGGCTGCAGGGTCTCGAATTCGAGCGCGCCTTCAGCGCGGCGGCGCGCGCGCAGCCGCTGCGCCACTTCGTCCTGGCTGCGCAGTTGCTGCTCCAGCCCCGGCACCGCGGCGGCGGCCGCCGGCAGCGCAGCGCCATCTTCGAGCCACGCCGCCAGCGCGTCATATGCCAGCTTGGCCTTGCTGTGCACCCGCGCTCGCTGCACGCTGGCGTGCGTGAGCGTGGCGTCGGCGGCGATGGTCAGGGTGGTGACGACGGCCAGCCGCTGCTGGCCGGGGTTGAGCGAAGTCAGGTCGGTGGACAAGCGCTCGGGCAGCATCGGGAAGATGCGCGCGGCGGTGTAGACGCTGGTGGTGTGGTGGCGCGCATGGTCGTCGATCGGCGTGCCCTGGGCCACCAGCACGTCCACATCAGCCACGGCCACAAAGACCCGCACCACGCCGCCGGGCAGTGGCTCGCAGGCGGTGAGCTGGTCGAGGTCGCGCGAGTCGTCGTTGTCGATCGAACACCAGGGCAGCGCGGTGAGGTCGGCCACGGCGGCGCCGGGCATGGGTGGCGATGGCGCGCCAGGGCGGTCGAGGCCGGCCAGTTGCTGCGCCACGGCGGCTGAGAACTCGGGCTTGAGCCCGCGTTCGACCATGGTTTCAGTGGCAATGCGCACCAGGTCGGCACGGCGCGAGGCGCTTGGGCGGTTCATTGGGCAGGGCCTTTCATTTCAGGTTTTGGTGCTGTGCTGTGCGCAGCGCGGTGTCATGGCTGCGCAGGATAGGCCACCCATCGCAGTTGAAACCCGTGTGCGCGGCGCTGCAACGGGCGCGACATGCACCGCGCCCATCCTGCCCACCTGAACCACCGATCGAGCGCCACCATGAAACGCCACGCCCCCACCCTGTTGTTCGCATTGCCCCTGCTGGTGGCGCTGCTTTCAGTGGCGGCGCTGAGCCAGGGCGCGAGCGACGCGGCGCCGCTGGTCACGGCACTGGCTGACACCGATCTGGCCAATTGGTTCAGGCTGGGCCGCTGACCGCGGGCACCTTGCTGCGCGAGGCGGTGCGTGCGCCGCGACGCCGAGTCATTCACCCTAGAAACGGCAGTTGACCGCTTTCCGCCGCAGGCAAGTCCGCGTGACCATTGACTCTTGTGACCACGACAACCTTCACCTCTTGGGTGACAGCGCTACGCACCCGATCAAGCCGCGCTGCGGGGCGCTGGCAGCGTTGCTCCTCCTGGCAGGCATGAGCCTGCGTCGTCGTCGCGCCTTGCCAGCACACCGCATCACGGCCCGCTCGGGCGCGTCCAACTGCCGTTTCT
>JAYUPO010000123.1:0-12908 GCA_043760085.1 Burkholderiales bacterium | reverse complement strand
CGTCTTGCTCTTTCTCGTACAGCACCAGCGCCCTGTCGTACAGCCCTCGCGCTTCATCGGGCCGGCCCAGCCGACTTTCAAGATCGCCCAGCGCCTTCAGCGTGTTCGCCTGGCCCAGACCGTATTGCTCTTTCTCACACAGCACCAGCGCCCTGTCGTACAGCCCTCACGCTTCATCGGGCCGGCCCAGCCGACTTTCAAGATCGCCCAGCGCCAGAAGCGTGTTCGCCTGGCCCAGACCGTCTTGCTCTTTCTCATACAGCACCAGCGCCCTGTCGTACAGCCCTCGCGCTTCATCGGGACGGCCCAGCCGCCTTTCAAGATCGCCCAGCGCCTGAAGCGTGTTCGCCTGGCCCAGCCCGTCTTGCACTTTCTCATACAGCACCAGCGCCCTGTCGTACAGCCCTCGCGCTTCATCGGGTCGGCCCAGGCGCCTTTCAAGATCGCCCAGCGCCTTCAGCGTGTCCGCCTGGCCCAGACCGGATTGCTCTTTCTCAAACAGCACCAGCGCCCTGTCGTACAGCCCTCGCGCTTCATCGGGCCGGCCTAGCCGCATTTCAAGCGTTCCCGCCGTGAAGAGCGCCCCCGCAGGGCGGGGCAGGGCTGAGGCCAAGGTTGGAAGCAGCGCCGCGCTTAGCGAGGTTTGGAACTGGTATGTGTTGCGTAGCGCTTGATCCATTGCGATCAGCCAATTGACGTTCAATTCAGACGTCGCGCATTCGTGCCTTATCAGGCGATCCAGCGCTGAAAAATGCCGTAACACCCACGCCCGCGCAGCTAACGCCTCAGCTGTCGAAGCAATCTGGCCGGCCTTTCTGGCGGCTGAAAGGAAAACACCGGCCGCAGGCTCGCGGCTGCCGCGCCAACTGAAGCCATCCTTATCAAGCAACGAGGCATCAAGCGCGTAACGCGACACTGGTGGCAGCATGAGCCAACGATCGCCGCGCCGGGCAATCAAATGATGGCGAACGAGCCAAGTTCGCGCTTGTGCCCACCCACCTTCCTCTTCAAGTGTGCGCAGCAGGTCATCGTCAACACCGCTGGGGAACAGCGCGATGACCACCCACAACTCCAACGCGCCTTGCCTTGGGGCCAACGCCAAAGCAGTCAGGCTCAGGCTGGCGGGCAAGCTGCCAAAGCGCGATTGATCCACGGTGTCTTGTGCGACGTCCGCGCCCTTGGCCTGCCAACGCTTGACCAGGTCGGCGTACGCATAGCACTCGCCCAGCCGGGCAACCAGGGTCACGCTCAATGCGTGCGCACCTAACTGATCGACGACAAAGCGTCGCAACTCTTCGTCACCTGGCAAGGCATCCGTGCCCGACCACAGCTCGCGAAAGAGTTGCAGTGCCGGATGCTCTGCAAGCACGTCGATGGCGATGAGCGCGCCGAATAACGTTGGCAGGCTGACGCGGGAAGACGCCAAGATACGCACACCAGGCTGCTGCGCCAATTGCCGCAGCACAGCCTGGCCCTCGGGCAGTTCGACCACGCTTTCCAGGTTGTCCAGGTAGTACACACCAGGTTGGAGCGCAGCCTGCACCTGGGCAAAGGTATCGGCCGACGCCAAACCCAGCGCGCGGCCAAGACGGTCAATCAGCATCGGCACACCCGCCCGGTCGGGCACATCGACGTAGTACACCACTGCGTCAGGGCGTTCAAGCAACCAGCGCTTCAGCGCGGCTTTGCAGACTTCGGTCTTGCCGATGCCACCCACGCCGGCAACCAGCGCGGTGACCACGGTGGCCGTGCGCTGACCGCGCAGGAACTCCAGCACTTGGGCAATTTCGGTTTCACGGCCCAAGACGGCGCGTTCGCGCGGCAACAGGCGGTTGTCATCAGCGCCCTTGATCCGGCCATCACGTTCTGGCTTGGTCGCATGGATCAGGCTGGCGATTGACGCTGTGGCAGCGCTACTCGGCGGCGGCGAGAGCACCACGGGTGGAACAGGCGCCATAGCTGCCGTCAAGGTGTTGACGAACTCGCAGAGCGACCCGTGTATTTGCTGTGACTTGTCAGCCGGCTTGCAGATGCTGAAGTGGTCTTCCGCAAGCGGCACTGCGGTCACATCCGGCAATCCAGGGTCGGAACTCGACGGGTCCACCACCAAAACGTGCGGGCCAACGTGGAAACCAAAGATGCGCTTGCCAATCAGCAGGCCACGCCGCTCACCAAACACGCGCGCCTGAATGGCCTGCTCGGCAACAGCGTGGCGAAACTGCTGGTTCAAGGTGCGCAGGTGCGCCTCGTGCAGGGCCAGATCGAAGAGTTGGTCATTCGGGCGCAACACGAGCCGCACCGCCTTGGCCACGTTGGCCAACTGCGCGCCGTTGTGCGGTGTGGCCACGAACACCACGCCGCAAATGCGCTTCACCAGCCCACCATAGCGGGTGTCGCCCTTGGTGCGGCCGCTAACCAACACGGTTTTGATCACCAGGCCACCCATGCTGTGACCAATGAGCAGGAGCTGGCGACCACTCAAGGCCGGCAATGCGGCCAATCGGTCGAGTACCTGGTCGCCCTGGTCAGGCAAGGGCATGGCTTGGTCGCGCCAGGCTGACAACTCGGCGTCGTACCCCAAGCTCCACACATCGCACCCCGTGTCTTGCCCCACCCAGTGCGGCCAACAATCTTCGGCCTTGGTAGTGGCATGCCGCCAGGTGTCGATGGGGTGCCCGCCCAAGCCGTGGACAAAAATCAAAGCCGGGCGGTCTGCGCTGCCCTTGTTGAGTTGCACCAATGTTGTCATTCAGTCTCCCTGTGGCCGTGCTCAGTCTACGGTCTAAGCCGCTACACGATCAGGCAACTTCATGTTCAACACGATCTCAGCCCAAGGCACATGCACGCGCCCATCGTCGCCACGCTCCACGGCCATCCACTCGATGAGTTGCTGCACGTCGGCATGCACATTCTTGTAGTTGCGGCCCAAGCGGCGCGCGAGTTCGGCAACGGTCAAGGGCCCGGCTTCGCGCAATGCGGCGATCAGTTCCCAGCGCTTGGGCGTGAACGCGGCCAGCATCTGCGCCATCTGCGCAAAGCTCACGCCGAAATAGGGCTGCACCGCCTTGCCTTCGGCCACCGCGCGCATCACCTCGGCGGCGCGCGCGCCGGCATCCTGAAGCGATTCGCCAACCTTCACCCGAAGAACCTTGTGTGCCTTGCTCATGAGCGTTCTCCAAGCTGCGAACGATCGTGGCCGTCGCAATGTGTTCATCGGCGAGTCGCCATTGATCGATCAACCCTCGGCGGGCGCAACACCGCCTTTTGCAGCCCAAGCCTGCCGCACCAGCCCCTTCACGAACGCCGGCTTGGCCAGTGCCAGCGCCACCTTCAGCCCCAGCACCTTGCTGCCCCACCACAGCTTTTCGCACACGTCGGGTTCAAGTGCCAAGGCGGCTTCGCGCTGGGCTTCGGGCACGAAGATGTGGGCGTGCAGGCCGTCGGGTGGCACGGTCATGAAGATCTTGCCGCGCACGCGAAATGAGGTGTAGTTGAAGTGCGGCGCTTCGATGGCGCCAGGTAGCGCGAGGGCATGGCGCCTGAGCGTGTCGACTTTCATGCCGGCTCCTGAACACAAACCGCCAGCTCAAGCGGCCGGGCTCGGCACGCTGCCGTAGCCGCCGCCGCCCGGCGTCTCGATGATGAAGATATCGCCGGGGTTCATCTCGGCTGAGCCGATGTGGGCCAGGGTTTCGTGCTCGCCCGTCGCACGCTCGATGCGGTTAACGCCCAGGGCGCCGGGCTGGCCACCGGCCAGGCCAAACGCCGGCACGATGCGCCCGTTGCTCAGGATGCTGGCCGTCATCGATTCAAGGAAGCGCACGCGGCGCACGCTGCCGTCGCCACCGCGCCACCGGCCGGCGCCGCCTGAACTGGCGCGCAGCGCAAAGCTATCCAGGCGAACGGGGAAGCGGAACTCCAGCACCTCGGGGTCGGTGAGGCGCGAGTTGGTCATGTGGGTCTGGACCGCGCTGGTGCCGTCGAACCCTGGCCCGGCGCCGCTGCCACCCGACAACGTTTCGTAGTACTGGTGGCGCTCGTTGCCGAAGGTGAAGTTGTTCATGGTGCACTGGCTGGCCGCCATCACGCCCAGGGCGCCGAACAGCGCATTGGTCACGCACATCGAGGTTTCCACGTTGCCGGCCACCACGGCCGCGGGCGGGCGCGGGTTGAGCATGCAGCCTTCGGGCACCACCACGTGCAGCGGCTTCATGCAGCCGGCGTTGAGCGGAATCTCGTCATCCACCAAGGTGCGAAACACATACAACACGGCGGCCAGCGTCACGGCCTTGGGGGCGTTGAAGTTGTTGGTTAACTGTTCGCTGGTGCCGGTGAAGTCAATCGTTGCTTCTCGCTTGGCGGCGTCTACCGCTACGCGCACGGCGATGCGGGCGCCGTTGTCCAGCGGCAAGTCGAACGCGCCATCCTTCAAGGCGGTGATGACGCGGCGCACCGATTCTTCGGCGTTGTCTTGCACATGCTGCATGTAGGCCGCCACGGTGGCGCGGCCGAACTGCGCCACCATGGCGCGCAGTTCCTGCACGCCTTTCTCGTTGGCCGCAATCTGCGCGCGCAGGTCGGCAATGGTTTGGTCCGGGTTGCGTGCCGGGTAGGCGTTCGCCGCCAGTTGCGCACGCAGTTCGGACCCACGCATCTGCCCGCCGCGAACGAGCAGGAAGTTGTCGAACAGCACGCCTTCCTCCGCGATGGTTTTTGAGAACGGCGGCATGGAGCCGGGCGTGGTGCCGCCGATGTCGGCGTGGTGGCCGCGGCTGGCCACATAAAAACTGGGCGCAGCATCGCCTGGGTCCATGTACACCGGAGTGACCACCGTCACATCGGGCAAATGCGTTCCGCCGTTGTACGGGTCGTTGAGCATGAACACATCGCCCGGCAGCATCGCCGGGTTGCGCTCGATCACGCATTTGATCGACTCGCTCATCGACCCCAGATGCACCGGCATGTGCGGCGCGTTGGCGATGAGCTGGCCGCGTTCATCGAACAGCGCACAAGAGAAATCCAGCCGCTCTTTGATGTTCACGGAATGCGCCGTGTTCTGCAGCGCCAGGCCCATTTGCTCGGCGATGTTCATGAACAGGTTGTTGAAGATCTCCAGCATCACCGGGTCGGCCGCCGTGCCCACGGCGTGCTGGTTGGCGCGCGGCAGCACCCGTTGCAGCAGCAGCGCGCCACCGGTCATGACGCGGGCCTGCCAACCAGGCTCCACCACCGTTGTGGCGTTGCGTTCGGCGATCACCGCCGGGCCGTTGATCTGCGCGCCAGGCTGCAAGGCTTCGCGTTGATGCAACTGCGCTTCCAGCCAGTCGTCGCCATACAGGCGCACGCTGGCTTGCGCTGGCGGTGCATGAGGTGGCGTTTCCATGGCCACCGTTGGCGCGTCGAACGATTCGCCCGGGCTCACCGCTTCCACCGAAACGGCTTCGATCACCAGGGCACGCCCTGGCATCAAAAAAGCGAAGCGCTGGCGATAGGCCGCTTCAAACGCTTGCGTGGTGGCGGCCAGGTCTTGCGCCGGTACGACCAAAGCGGTGTCGGTGCCCTGGTAGCGCACATGCAGGCGCCTGTGCAATTGCATGTTTTGCGCGGGCAAGCCTTGGTCAAGCAGAGCCTGTGTCGCCGCGGCGCCCAGTTCATCAAGCGGCGCATTGGCGTGCGCCAGGCCGACATCGCCAAGCGCCAATTCAAGTGCCGATTCGCGCATCGCCGTCTGGTCGGCCAGGCCCATGCCATAGGCGCTGAGCACGCCGGCCAGCGGGTGGATGAAAACGCGGCTCATGCCCAGCGCGTCAGCCACCGCGCAGGCATGCTGGCCGCCGGCGCCGCCGAAGCATTGCAAGGCGTATTGGGTGACGTCATAGCCGCGCGCGACTGAGATGCGCTTGATGGCATTGGCCATGTTCTGCACCGCAATGCGCAGGAAGCCGCTGGCTAACGATTCAGGTGTGGCGGCTGTGCCGCGGCTTTGGCTCACCTGCCGCGCCAGGGCTTCGAACTTGGTCAGCACCACGTCACGATCCAGCGCCTCATCGCCCGCCGGGCCAAACACCTTGGGGAACCAAGCGCCTTGCAGCCGGCCCAGCAGTACGTTGGCATCGGTCACCGTCAGCGGCCCGCCGCGCCGGTAGCAGGCCGGCCCGGGGTTGGCGCCGGCGCTCTGCGGCCCCACGCGCAGGCGCGCGCCATCAAACTGCAACAGCGAGCCGCCGCCCGCGGCCACGGTGTGGATGCTCATCATCGGCGCGCGCATGCGCACGCCCGCCACCTGCGTCTCGAAGGCGCGCTCGAACTCGCCCGCGTAGTGGCTCACATCGGTGCTGGTGCCGCCCATGTCGAAGCCGATCACCTTGTGCAGGCCAGCCGCCAGCGCCGTGCGCACCATGCCCACGATGCCGCCGGCCGGGCCAGACAGGATCGCGTCCTTGCCCTGGAAGCGCTGCGCCTGGGTGAGGCCGCCCGAGCTTTGCATGAAGTACAGCGGCACGCCCGGCATTTGCGTGGCCACCTGCTCCACGTAGCGGCGCAGGATGGGGCTCAGGTAGGCATCGACCACCGTGGTGTCACCGCGCGAAACGAGCTTCATCAACGGGCTCACTTCGTGCGACGCGCTCACCTGCGTGAAGCCGATGCGCCGCGCCAGTGCGGCGGCCGCCGCCTCGTGCGCTGAGGCGCGGTAGGCGTGCATGAAGACGATGGCGCAGGCGCGGATGCCGCTGTCGTATGCAGCCTGAAGTTTGGGGGTCAGGTCTTGCATGTTGCATGGCTCGATCACCTCGCCCTGCGCACCTATGCGCTCGTCGGCTTCAACGACTTGCTCATACAGCAACTCGGGCAGCACGATGTGGCGCTCGAACAAGCGCGGCCGTGCCTGGTAGGCAATGCGCAAGGCATCGCGAAAGCCGCGCGTGGTGACGAGCAGGGTGCGGTCGCCCTTGCGTTCGAGCAAGGCATTGGTGGCCACCGTGGTGCCCATCTTCACGCAGTCAACCCGCGCTGACGTGATGCGCTCACCCGGCGCCAGGTTGAGCAGGCGGCGCATGCCTGCAACGGCGGCGTCGGCGTACTGGCCGGGGTTCTCGCTCAGCAACTTCAAGGTGTGCAAGGCACCACCCGGCGCGCGGCCCACCACGTCGGTGAAGGTGCCGCCGCGGTCGACCCAAAACTGCCAGCGGGGTTGCGTGTTCATAGTGCATTCCAGCGCTCGTGAACGAGCGTCAACAAGTGGTGAACCGGCAAGCCGGTGGCACGTGCCAGGGCAGCGGCATAGGGCGGCATGTTGGTGCATTCGAGCACCAGTGAATCAAGTTCGGGGTGGCGCTGCAGCAGGCGCTGCGCGGCGGCCAGCACGTCGGCCTGGGCCTGCGCAGCGTCCAGCGTGGGCAGGTCTTCGAGCAAGGTGCGCTGCAAGCTGCAGCCGCTGGGCAGGCCCTCGATGGGTGTTGTGGCGGCAGCACCCGCGGCGCACAAGTGCGTAGGCGAAAGCGACGCCGCATCCACCGTGATCACCCCCGACCGCACCAGCTCGGGCAGCTTGAGCAGGCTTGATGTCCACACCGGCACGTTCACCGCGCCTTGCAGCGCCGCCTGGTGCGCCACCAGGAAGCCACAGGTCGTGGTGATGGCGCGCGCACCCTGCCCCACCAGCTCACGCGCCGCCGCGACAAAGGCGGGCAGCAAGGCCGCATCGCCCTGGCGCACCACGCGCTGCGCCGTGGCGCCGGGCACCACCACATGGCGCACCGGCATGGTGTAGCTGGCCGGGTTGCCCGCGTCGCCCACGGGCCGCGGGAAGCGGGTGTCGAGCATCAGCACGCCAAGAAACGCCGTCATCGCCATGCTGACGCGCTTGCGCCGCCGGCCCGGCACGCGCCTGGCAAGGCCGGTGCGCGTGGCGTGTGTGGGTGGGTGGTGCGTGCAGGCATTGATTGAAAACCTCGCCCGAATTTATCCGAATGACATGCGGCACCGCCACGCCTCGTCCCCTCACCGGCCGCTCCTGGCCTTGCCCACACTAAGGCAAACCCCGATGAGAGCGCCGCGCTGGCACCCTCATGCTGCGCGTCTTGTTTGCTCCGCGTCTTGTTTGTTCCGCATTCGCCCCCAGGAGAACCCGTGAAACTGCTACGCCCCCTGCTCACCGCGGCCACGTTGCTGGCCATTGCCGCCACGGCCCACGCCCAAACCAAGTGGGATCTGCCCGCGGCCTATCCTGCCACCAACTTCCACTCCATCAACCTGGTCGACTTTGCCAACGATGTGGACAAGGCCACCGCCGGCAAGCTCAAGATCACCGTGCACGTCGGCGCGTCGCTGTTCAAGGCACCCGAGATCAAGCGCGCGGTACAAGGCGGCCAGGCGCAGATCGGCGAGGTGCTGATCTCCAACTTCTCGAACGAGTGGCCATTGTTCGGCGCCGACGCCCTGCCCTTCCTGGCCGACAGTTGGGATGAATCGGTGAAGCTGTGGCAGGCGCAGCGCCCGTTCTTCGACAAGAAGCTGGCCGAGCAAGGCCTGATGGCGCTGTATGCCGTGCCGTGGCCGCCGCAGGGCATCTACAGCAAGAAGCCGCTGGCCAGCGCGGCTGACCTGAAAGGTGTGAAGTGGCGCGCCTACAACCCGGCCACCAGCCGCATCGCCGAACTGGTAGGCGCGCAACCTGTGACCGTGCAGGCCGCCGAGGTGAGCCAGGCCTTTGCCACCGGCGTGGCCGAAAGCATGATGAGCAGCGGCTCAACGGGCTGGGACAGCAAGCTGCACGAACATGTGAAGTACTGGTACGACACCCAGGCCTGGCTGCCGAAGAACGTGATCCTGGTCAACGCTGCGGCGTTCAAGGCGCTGGACAAGCCGACGCAAGACGCCTTGCTCAAGGCCGGCGCCGACGCTGAAGCGCGCGGCCTGGCCGCGGCCAAGAAGGCCAACGGCGAGACGCTGGACAAGCTCAAGGCCAACGGCATGAACATCTTGCCGCCGCCGCCCCAGCTCAAGGCCGACATGGCCAAGGTGGGCGACACACTGCTCAAGGAATGGCTTGAAAAGAGCGGCGCCGAAGGCAAGGCGCTGATCGACGCTTACCGCAAGTAGGGTTCGCGTTGCGCCGCTTGCTTGATGCGCTGTACGACGGGGCCGCCGGGCTGGCGGCCCTGTTCATGCTGGGCTTGTTGCTGATGGTGCTGTTGTCCATCTTCAGCCGGCTGCTGCACTTTCATGTGCCCGGCACCGATGCCTATGCCGGCTACCTGATGGCCGGGGCCGGCTTCCTGGCGCTGGCGCACACGCTCAAGCGCGGCGAGCACATTCGCGTCACGCTGCTGCTCGGGGCCTTGCATGGCAAGGCGCGGCACCGCCTGGAAATCTGGGCCCTGGCCGCAGCCAGCGCGCTGGCGCTGCTGAGTGCCTACTACAGCGCGCGGCTGGTGTGGCAGTCGCATGCCTTCAACGACATTTCCACCAGCAACGACGCCACGCCGCTGTGGCTGCCGCAACTGGGCATGGCCGTCGGCACGGCACTGCTGGCCGTGGCCTTCATCGACGAACTGGTGCTTGAAGTGCGCGGGCGCCGCGGCACGGGCGATGTGGCGGCGCGAAGCGAATGAACGATCTGGCCATCACCGCCCTGCTGGTCACCACGCTGTTCCTCATTCTGGGCAGCGGGGTGTGGATCGGCCTCACGCTTTCGGGCGTGGCCTGGATTGGCATGCAGCTTTTTGCCAACCGCCCGGCGGGCGATGCAATGGCCGTCACCATCTGGGGCAGCGCCTCAAGCTGGACGTTAACGGCGCTGCCGCTGTTCGTGTGGATGGGTGAGATTTTGTTTCGCACGCGGCTGAGCCAGGACATGTTCCGCGGCCTGGCGCCGTGGCTGCAAGGCCTGCCGGGCCGGCTGCTGCATGTGAACGTGGTGGGCTGCGCCATCTTCGCTGCGGTGTCGGGCAGCAGCGCGGCCACCTGCGCCACCATCGGCAAGATGAGCCTGCCCGAGCTGAAAAAGCGCGGCTACCCCGATGGCATTTCGATTGGCTCGCTGGCCGGTGCCGGCACGCTGGGCCTGCTGATTCCGCCGTCGATCATCATGATCGTCTACGGCGTCAGCGCCGATGTCTCCATCGCCCAGTTGTTCATCGCCGGCGTGCTGCCGGGCATCATGCTGGCGTGCTTGTTTTCGGGCTATTTGGTCTACTGGGCGCTGCGCCACCCCACGCTCGTGCCGCCGGCCGATTTGCGCATGAGCCTGGGCGCCAAGCTGCGCGAGTCGCGCTACCTGATTCCGGTGGTGTTGCTGATCGTGGCCGTGCTGGGCAGCATCTACAGCGGCGTGGCCACCGCCACCGAGGCGGCGGCGCTGGGCGTGCTGGGCGCGCTGGTGATCAGCGCCGCCCAGGGCTCGCTGACCTGGTTAACGTTCAAGGAAAGCTTGTTGGGCGGCACGCGGCTGTATTGCATGATCGCGCTGATACTTTCCGGTGCGGCGTTCCTCACGCTGAGCATGGGCTACATCGGCCTGCCGCGCCATCTGGCCGAATGGATCGGCACGCTGGGCTTGACGCCGTTTCAACTGCTGGCCTCGCTCACCGTTTTCTACATCGTGCTGGGCTGTTTTCTCGATGGCATCTCGATGGTGGTGCTGACCATGGGCGTGATCCTGCCCACCATCCAGAAGGCCGGCATCGACACGCTGTGGTTCGGCATCTTCATCGTGCTGGTGGTCGAGATGGCGCAGATCACCCCGCCAGTGGGCTTCAACCTGTTCGTGCTGCAAGGCATGACTGGGCGCGAGATCGGCTGGATCGCGCGCGTCACGCTGCCCTTTTTCTTCCTGATGATTGCCGCGCTGGGCCTGATCTATGCCTTCCCGCAGGTGGTGACCTGGCTGCCGCAGCAAATGCGCGGCTGACGCCACGCACGCTGCCGGCGCGCCCAATGCGGTGCAAATAGCGCGCCGCGCGCCTGGCTTTTTTGCGCTTTGCCGCGCAGCGGTGAACCTAGGATGGGCTGATCCAGCGTAGCGCCCGGCTCGGGCGCCGCTGCGCACGCCTGCCCCGGGGAACGCCCACATGTCCGATCTTTCAATGCCGCCACTCAGCCTGGTGCCGCAGGAGGGTGCTGCGCCGCCTGCCGCGCAAGAGCGCTTTGCCTGGCCGACGCCGCCGTTTGCCAGCTACGCCCCGCCCCAGCCCATGATGCAGCCGCTGGGCTGTGAGATCGAAGGCACCAACGGCCGGCTGATGAAGGGCCAGTTGGTGATGCTGGACCCAGGCTCCAGCGTGGCCCAGGTGATCGTGGCACCGGCACGCACGGCCATGCCGCTGCGCTTTTCGCAGTTCCGCCGCTTGATCCTGACCGAGCCTTTGACCTGCCAGCCCGTGCCCACTGGCGACGCAGCTCTGCAAAGCCTGGACCGCGCCACCAGCACCAAATTCAACATCGCCCTGAACGGCGCGCCCGCACTGGAAGGGCAGACGCTGGGGCATGTGGAAACCGAGTCCGGGCTGTTCCTGTTCGAGCCATTGGGTGAGGCCGGCCACCTGCGCCGCAGCTTCGTGCCGCGCGCCGCGTACAGCCACGCCGACATCGGCCAGCGCATCGGCGAAGTGTTGATCGAACAACACCTGGCCACGCCGCAGCAAGTGCAGTCAGCGTTGGAACAGCAAAGCCAACTGCGCCACCAGAAGATCGGCGACATCCTGCTGACCAAGCAGATCGTCACGCCGGAACAACTGGTGGAGGCCATCGCCCAGCAGTCGCGCATGCCCATGGTGCGCATCGGCGAGGCGCTCATCGCGCTGGGCTTCATCACCACCGACCAGCTCAACGAAGCCCTGGCGCAGCAGCGCGAAGACCGCAGCGTGCCGCTGGGCGAGGTGCTGGTGCGCATGGGTTACGTGACCCGGCCCGACCTGCAAACCGCGCTGGCGCGCAAGATGGGCTACCCGCTGGTGGACGTGACCAACTTCCCGGCCGAGACCGACGCGCTGGCCAAACTGCCCTACCCGGTGGCCACGCGCTTGCAGGCGCTGCCGCTGCTGCTGCGCGCCGGGCGGCTGATCGTGGCGCTGGACGACCCGTCGCGGCCCGACAAGATCGACGAGATCGAGTTCGCCATCCAGGGCAAGGTGTTGCCGGTGCTGGCGTTTTCGCAAGCCCTGCCCGGCGCCATCGACAAGGCCTATGAACGCATGGGCGCCGACGTGCAGGCGGCCAAACTGGCGGCGGCAGAGGCCGAGGGTTCGAACGACTACGAGCTTGACGACGCCGGCAAACTGTTGGCGTCGCTCGAACAGCAAAACAGTGGCGAGCACGAAGACGGCGATGCGTCGCAAATCGAGCAAAGCGACAACTCGCTGGTGCGGCTGATCAATTCGATGATCGTCGAGGCCCAGGCGCAAGGCGTGTCGGACATCCATGTGGAATGCCAGCCGGGCAAGCAGAAGGTGAAGATCCGCTTTCGCAAGGACGGCCTGCTGCGCCCCTACATCGAGCTGCCGCACACCTACCGCAGTGCGCTCATCGCGCGCATCAAGATCATGTGCGACCTCGACATTTCCGAGCGCCGCAAGCCGCAAGACGGCAAGATCAATTTCGGCAAGTTCGTCCCCGGCGCGCGGCTCGAATTGCGCGTGGCCACCATCCCCACCAACAACGGGCTGGAAGACGCGGTGCTACGCCTATTGGCATCCGCCAAGCCGATTCCGCTGAACGACCTGGGCCTGGCGCCGGAGAACCTGCGCAAGCTCAAGGCGGCATCGGAACGCCCCTACGGCATGCTGCTGTGCGTGGGGCCCACGGGCTCTGGCAAGACGACCACGCTGCATTCGGTGCTGGGCTTCATCAACACCCCCGAGCGCAAGCTGTGGACGGCCGAAGACCCGGTGGAAATCACCCAGGCCGGC
>JAYUPO010000122.1:0-4707 GCA_043760085.1 Burkholderiales bacterium | reverse complement strand
GCACGAGCGTGTTGATCTCGGCGTCCAGCGCCTGCGCCAGCGGCGCCAGCTTGTGCAGCAGCGCCAACATGCGCGCCGAGCTGCCCGCCGGCCCGGCCAGGGTGGGCAGCTCGTCGTCTTCAACGTCGCCCAGGTTGGCGTCGAACACTTCGCCCTGCACATTCACCAGGCGCTCGCTGCCATCTTCGGCCTGCCACAGCGCGCTGGCACGGTGCTCCACCAGGCGCACCACCAGTTTGTCGGGCCAGACGCGCGTCACCGTGGCCTGGCGCACCCAGGGCACGGCCTCGAAGACGGCGCGCGCCTGCTGCAAATCCATGCCAATGAAGTTGCCGGTTAAGCGCGGCATGGCGTTGGCGCGCAGCGTGGCGGCGTTGTTGCGCAGCAGCTCGCCTTCAATGCGCACCTGGCGGATGGGCAGCCACGGCGCCCGCGCCGCCCAGGCCAGCGCCGCGCCCAACAGCAGCAAGGCCAGGGCGATGAATGCGGCCTGCGCCAGGCTGTTCATCAGGCGCACGTCGGCGGGCAAGTCGGTCAAGGCTGCGGCCATGCTCAAGCGCCCGCTCCCGTTGGCGCTGCGCCCGCTGCGGCGTGGGGCGGGCGAGCGCTGTCCAGCGTGGCGCTGGCCAACAAACGCAGGCACAACTGTTCGTAACTCAGGCCGGCGGCGCGCGCCGACATTGGCACCAGCGAATGGCTGGTCATGCCCGGCGAGGTGTTCATTTCCAGCAAGTAGGCCTTGCGGTCGCTGGCGCGCACCATCAGGTCGGCGCGGCCCCAGCCACGGCAGCCCAGGGTGCGGTAGGCGGCCAGCACCAGGCGCTGCACGTCTTCTTCCTCGGCCGCCGGCAGGCCGCTGGGGCAGAGGTAGCCGGTGTCTTCAGAGAAGTACTTGTGCTCGAAGTCGTAGTTGCCGCCCGGGGCGTTGATGCGCACCACCGGCAGGGCCACCGCCGCCGCACCGGTGCCCAGCACCGGGCAGGTGATTTCGTCGCCGTCAATGAACTCTTCGCACAGCACATCGGCATCAAAGCGCGTGGCCAGTTCCACCGCGGCCTGCATTTGCGAATAGCCCAGCACCTTGGTCACGCCGATCGACGAGCCCTCGCGCGGCGGCTTCACGATCAGGGGCAGGCCAAGCTCATCGGGCACCTGGATCACCCGCTCGCGGCTCAGCTCATCGGCTTCGAGCCGGCACCAGCGCGGCGTGGGCAGCTTCACGCTGCTCCACAGGCGCTTGGTCATGACCTTGTCGATGGCGATGGCGCTGGCCATCACGCCCGAGCCGGTGTAGGGCAGGCCAAGCAATTCGAGAGCACCTTGCACCGTGCCGTCTTCACCGTGGCGGCCGTGCAGCGCGATGAAGACGCGGGCAAAGCCGTCGTTGTGCAATTCATGCAGGCCGCGCTGCGCCGGGTCGAAGGCATGGGCGTCGACGCCGCTGTCGCACAGGGCCTTGAGCACGCCGTTGCCCGACATGAGCGAGACCTCGCGCTCGGCCGATGACCCCCCCATCAACACCGCAACTTTGCCGAACGATGCGCTCATGTTGCTGCCTCCCCGCAAAGCTCCACCACCCGCGCCGGCACATTGCCGATCGTGCCCGCGCCCATGGCAATCACCACATCACCGTCGCGCGCATAACCGGCCACTGCATTGGGCAGCGCCGCCACGTCGTCCACGAACACCGGGTCCACCTTGCCGGCCACGCGCAGGGCACGAGCCAGGGCGCGGCCGTCGGCGGCGACGATGGCCGCCTCGCCTGCGGCGTAGACCTCGGTCAGCAGCACCGCATCGGCCGTGCCCATGACCTTGACGAAGTCTTCGAAACAGTCGCGCGTGCGCGTGTAGCGGTGCGGCTGGAATGCCAGCACGATGCGCCGGCCGGCAAAGGCGCCGCGCGCCGCCGCCAGCACCGCGGCCATTTCAACCGGGTGGTGGCCGTAGTCGTCGATCAGCGTGAAGCACCCGCCGCCCGCGGCGTTCAGTTCGCCCCAGCGCTGGAAGCGCCGGCCCACGCCGCTGAACTCGGCCAGCGCCTGGGCGATGGGTTCATCGGGCAGTTCCAGCTCGGTGGCCACGGCGATGGCGGCCAGTGCATTGCGAACGTTGTGTTCGCCGGGCAGGTTCAGCGTGATGGGCAGATCGGGCATCGCCACGCCGTTGCGCCGCTGCACCGTGAAGCGCATCTGGCCGCCGGGCAAAGCCAGCACGTCCACGGCGCGCACCTGCATGCCTTCGCCCAGGCCGTAGCTCATGACCGGGCGCGAGATCATGGGGATGATGCTGCGCACGCCGGCATCGTCACCGCACAGCACCGCCGTGCCATAGAACGGCATGCGGTGCAGGAATTCCACGAACGCCGCCTTCAGGCGCGCAAAGTCGTGGCCGTAGGTTTCCATGTGGTCGGCGTCGATGTTGGTCACCACGCTGAGCACGGGCGTGAGGTTCAGGAACGAGGCATCGCTCTCATCGGCCTCGACCACGATGTATTGGCCCGAGCCCAGGCGCGAATTCGCACCCGCCGAATTGAGCTTGCCGCCGATCACGAACGTGGGGTCGACGCCGGCTTGCGCCAGCACGCTGGTGACCAGCGAGGTGGTGGTCGTCTTGCCGTGCGTGCCGGCGATGGCGATGCCCTGCTTCAGGCGCATCAACTCGGCCAGCATCACGGCGCGCGGCACCACCGGAATGCGTGCACTGCGCGCGGCCATGACCTCGGGGTTGTCGCCCTTCACGGCGGTGGACGTGACCACGGCCTGCGCGCCGGCAATGTGCGCCGCGTCATGCCCGACGAAGACACGAATGCCCAGGCCGGCTAACCTACGAGATGTGGCGCTGTCGGATTGGTCTGAGCCCGAGACCACGAAGCCCAGGTTGTGCAGGATCTCGGCAATGCCGCTCATGCCGGCGCCGCCGACGCCGACGAAGTGGATGCGCTTGACGGCGTGCTTCATGCACCGGCCTCTTGTGCAGCCGTGAAGTTCTTCGTCGGCATTTCAAAGTTCGCGACAAAGTGGATGCGCTTGACGGCGTGTTTCATGCCTGCACCTTTGCCGCGACCAGCGCTTCAATCTCGTCGGCCACGCGCGCCGCGGCCTGCGGGCGAGCCAAGGCACGGGCATGCTCGGCCAGCGCGAGCAGCTTCTCGCGCGTCAAGCTTGCCAGCAGATCGGCCAAGGCCTGCGGGGTCAACTTCAGCTGCGGCAGGTGAATCGCCGCCTGCGCACGCGCCAGGCTTTCGGCGTTGTCGCGCTGGTGCGCGGTGGTGGAAACGATCAGCGGCACCAACACGCTGGCCACGCCCGCGGCGCACAGTTCGCTCACCGTCACGGCGCCGGCGCGGCAGATGATCAGGTCGCAGCGCGCGAGTTGCTCGTCCATGCGGTCGATGAAGGGCAACACCTCGGCCGGCACGCCCAGGCTGGCGTAGGCGGCACGCACGGCAGCCACCTGCGCGGCGCCGGTTTGATGAACAAGCTCAGGCCGAACGTTAGCCGGCAGCAGCGCCAACGCAGCCGGCAGCGTGTCATTCAACACCTTGGCACCGAGGCTGCCCCCCACCACCAGCAGGCGCAGCGGCCCGCTGCGGCCGGCAAAACGTTCAGCCGGCGCGGGCAGGTTTTCAATTTCGCGCCGCACCGGGTTGCCGGTGACCACGCCGCGCGGCGTGGTGCGCGCCGCTGCGCCGTCGAAGCCGAAGGCCACGCGGGCGGCCACGCGCAGCAGGGCGCGGTTGCTCAGCAGCAGGCCGGCGTCGGCATTCACCAGCAGCAGCGGCTTGCGCAGCAGCGCGCTGGCCCAGCCGCCGGGCAGGCAAACGTAGCCACCCATGCCGAGCACGGCATCCGCATGGCGTGCCCGCAGCACGCCCAGGCTTTTGAAAAACGCAGCCACGAGCCTGAACGCACCACTCACCGTGTGGCGCCAGCCCTTGCCGCGCATGCCGGAAAAGTCCACCCGATCAAGGCTCAAACCAGTTGGCGGCACGAGCTTGTTTTCCATGCCCAGCAGCGTGCCCAGCCAGCTCACGCTCCAGCCGCGCGCTTGCATTTCGCGCGCCACGGCCAGGCCGGGGATGATGTGCCCGCCGGTGCCGGCAGCCATGACCACGAGGTGCGGCATCACGGTCGCCCCCCGCGCATCAGCTGACGATTCTCTTTGTCCACGCGCACAACGATCGCCAGCGCAATCAGGTTCATCAGGATCGCCGAGCCGCCGTAGCTGAGCAGCGGCAGCGTCAGGCCCTTGGTCGGCAGCACGCCCAGGTTCACGCCCATGTTGATGAACGACTGGCCGCCGACCCACAGGCCCAGGCCCTGCACCATCAGGCCGGCGAAGATGCGGTCCAGCGCAATGGCCTGGCGGCCGATGAGGAAGATGCGCCGCGTCAACCAGAAGAACGCCAGCACCACCGCCAGCACGCCCACGAAGCCGAGTTCTTCGCCGATCACGGCGAGCAGGAAGTCGGTGTGCGCCTCGGGCAGGTAGTGCAGTTTTTCCACGCTGTCACCCAGGCCCTGGCCGAAAAGCTGGCCGCGGCCGAAGGCAATTAACGAATGAGTCAACTGGTAGGCCTTGCCCTGCGCGTACAGCGGGTTCCAGGGGTCGAGGTAGGCGAAGATGCGCTGCGCGCGCCAGGGGCTGAGCGCGATCATCAAGACGAAGGCGCCGAGCAACACCGCCACGACCAGCGCGAACATGCGC
>JAYUPO010000121.1:0-12917 GCA_043760085.1 Burkholderiales bacterium | reverse complement strand
CACGCCCTGGGTCGAGCGCTCCATGGCGGCCACCGCGTCTTGCGTGTCGGTTTGAATCGTGCGCACCAGGGCGGCGATCTGCCGCGTGGCATCGCCCGAGCGTTCGGCCAGGCGCTGCACTTCTTCGGCCACCACCGAAAAGCCGCGCCCGGCCTCGCCGGCTGAAGCGGCCTGGATGGCGGCGTTCAGCGCCAGCACGTTGGTCTGCTCGGTGATGTCGGAGATGAGTTCGGTGATCTCGCCGATCTCCTGCGAGCTTTCGCCCAGGCGCTTGATGCGCTTGGAGGTGTCTTGAATCTGGTCGCGGATGGTGTTCATGCCGTCGATGGTGTTTTGCACCGCCCCCAGGCCCGACTGCGCGGCGGCCAGCGACTGTTGCGCCACCTGCGCGGTCTGCTGCGCCTGCGCCGACACATCATTGATGCGCCCGGCCATTTGCAACACCGACTCGCCGGTGTCGCGGATTTCGCGCAACTGCTCGGTGGACGCGGCCAGCAGCTCGGTGGAGGTCTGCTCCACTTGCGCCGTGGTGTCGGCCACGCGCGAGGCGGTGGTCTGCACCACCGCGACCAGGCTGCGCAGCTCTTCCACCGTGTAGTTCACCGAGTCGGCAATCGCGCCGGTGATGTCTTCGGTCACCGTGGCCTGCTGCGTCAGGTCGCCTTCGGCCACCGCTTGCAGCTCGTTCATGAGCCGCAAAATGGCCGCCTGGTTGGCGTCGTTCACGCGCTTGGCTTCTTGTTCCTGGCGCTCGGCCTCAAGCCGCTGGTCTTCGGCGGAAACAGCACGCGCGCTTTGGTCACTGACGAACAGGCGCAACAGGCCCAGGCCGCCTGCGGCCAGGGCGGCGCTGGACAGCAGCAACAGGATCAGATGCCAGACGCCAAACCCACCAGATGCGGCGAGCTGCTTCTGTACCGCATCAAGCCCGCCGCGCAGGGCCTCGCTGTCGCCCATGATGGCGGCTTGCGCATCACGCGCCGCCACCAGGCCTTGCAGGTTGCTCAGGATGCCGGCAGCCTGGGTGCGGGTGTCCTGGTACTGGCGCAGCAAGGTGTTCAAGCGCTCCTTGATCTGCGGGTCGCGCGTGCCGGGCAGGCGCATCTCGGCATTGCCCTGGCTCACGCCTTCGGCCAGGTCTTTGAAGGTGTTCAGGTCCTTGCCGAGCAGGAACACGGCCTCGGGGCTGACGCCGTCAAGGGTGAGGAACTCGTTGGCGCTCTTGCCGATGCGCTGGGTGAGCATCACCAGATGGCCCACCGCCGAAATCTCGGTGGGCGTGGCATCTTGCTGCAGCTTCAATGCCGAAATCGTTTCGGCCGTTTCCAGCATGTCCGAAGATTGGCGGCTGATGGTGCGCAGGGCCTGGCCGATTTGCGTCAGGCTCTTTTGCTGCTGCAGCACAACGCCGGCGCTTTTTTCCGCGCGCTCCACCAGGGGCAGCACCGGTGCCAGCAGTTCCTGCGTCGCCGCCGACACCGCTGCGACCTCGCTGTTGCCGTTGCTCAGACCGCCCACGCTGCGCCCCAGCACCTCGGCGGCGTCTTTCATTTCGGCAAACGCCGCCGCATTGCCCAGGCTGGCCTGGTTGACGGCCTTGGCCAGCCGCTGCGACTGCATCAAGGCCTGCCCGGCAGCGCTGGTTTGTGCCGCGCCGCGGCTGGCCGAATTCAAGGCCAGCACCGCGGCCAGCAGCAGCCCCAGCACGCCGGCCACCACCAGGCCGAGCAAGGCGCGCTGCTGGCTGGGCACTGGCAGGTGGCCGATGAAAGGCAGGCCTGTAGCGGCCGCAGCCGCGGCCGCCGGCTCCGCGCCCTGGATGCGGGTTTCGCTGAAGTCACCCGCCAGCTCGGACGGCGCGGCCTCTGAAATGATTGACGATTCATTCACCATGCTGCCCATGTTCATGGTGTGCATGGCGTTCATGTCCAGCGTGACGGCGCTTTGCGCCGCGGCACGCGAGTCCAGGCTGGTGTCCAGGTGCGTGCCACCGCCCGGTTGATTGCCGAACTCGGATTCGGGCGCAATGCCGCGCGAACGCCGGGACCCGGCCTTGCTCTTGAGTATGTCGATGAAGCTCATGTCTTCCTCATTGCAGGTGGCTTGCCGTGCCGCGCAGGGCCGTGTCGCATCAGGCCGGAATGGCCAGGAAGTGTGGGTGGCCCGCCAGGACCGCCAGTTCGAGTTCCTGCCATTCGCGGCCGGCGTCGTCGTGCCAGGTGGCAGCGGCGAAAGCGGGGCGAGCGCCCGGCTGCGTCGCCTGCCGCGTGAGTTGTTGCTCGTTGCGCAAACCGGCCATGCGGTCGACCAGCAGCGCGCAATTCACACCCAACGTCGGCGCCAGGGCCAGAACGCGGGCCTGTTCGTGGTGGCTGTCGCGTTCGGCCGGGGCGCTGCGCAGCCCCAGGAAGGCCGCCAGATCGACCACCCCATACAACGAACCACGCAGGTTGGCGACGCCGGCAAACCAGGGCTGGGTGTGGGGCACAGTCAGCACCGCACCGACCGGGAAGATTTCGCCCGCCTGCTGCAGCGGCAGCAGCAGGCCATGGCCCGCGCATTCGACCGCCAGCCAGGCCAGGCCAGGTGCCTCGTCGCGAGCGGCCTGCATGCGCTGGGCCAGGCGGGTTTGCAGTTCGCGCAGGGCTTCGCGGTTGGCCATTGAGCAGTTTGCAGCTGGAAGAAGTGGTTAGCCCAGGGCTTTGATCTTGGCGATCAGCTCGTCGCCATTGACCGGCTTGACGACGTAGTCGCGCGCACCTTGGCGCATGCCCCAGACGCGGTCGGTCTCCTGATTCTTGCTGGTGCACATGATCACCGGTACTTGAGCAAAGCGCGGATCGCGCGTGATCTTGCGCGTGAGCTGGAAGCCGTTCTGACCCGGCATGACCACGTCCATCAGGATCAGATCGGGCGTTTCTTCATCCAGCCGCTGCAGCGCGTCTTCACCGTTTTCGGCCGTGCGCACGCTGTAGCCGTGCCGGCCCAGCACGTCGGACAAGTGGTGCAGCTCGGTCTTCGAATCATCGACCAACAAGATCTTCTGGATGGACATGGTGGAGTTCCTGGACAGGCACGCGGTTCAAGGCGCCGGCGAACTGGCGGCGGAACTGGCAACCACAGGGCGGAATTGTTCAACCGCGCGCAGCAGCTGCTCTTTGGTGAAAGGCTTGGTCAGATAGTCTTCTGCACCGACCATGCGCCCACGGGCCTTGTCGAACAGGCCGTCTTTGGACGACAGCATGATCACTGGCACATGCGCAAAGCGCGGGTTGCGCTTGATGATGGCGCAGGTTTGATAGCCATCGAGCCGCGGCATGAGGATGTCGCAAAACACAAGCTGCGGAACGTGGTCGTTGACCTTGGCCAAGGCGTCGAAGCCGTCTTCGGCCAGCACCACTTCATGGCCGCCTTGGCGAAGGAAAATTTCGGCGCTGCGCCGGATGGTGTTGCTGTCGTCGATGACCAGAACCTTGACAACGGCCGCAGGGGCCCCGGGCGTGCTGCTTTCCAACAAGTGCTCTCCTCAACGAACCGGCTTGGGGCCGCGTGCGGCCGCAGTCTGCTCGCGCCAGCGGATCAGATCTGAACCATTTCAAAGTCCTCTTTGCGTGCGCCGCATTCAGGACAGGTCCAGTTCATCGGGACATCGGCCCAGGCCGTGCCTTTGGCGATGCCATGCTCCGGGCTGCCCTCGCTTTCGTCATAGATCCAACCACAAATCAGGCACATCCAGGTCCGCGTTTGAGTCACGATCGGGCAGTCAAGATCACTACAATGGTCGTCGATTGTAGCCACGCGAACTTTGAGAAAAGCAACGGTTTGTGGGCACATACACAACACAGTTCAGAATCCGCTAGAGGTACGTGGCGGGCCTGTAGTTCGCGCCGGCCGGGCCCGCCCCGGCGGGCTGAAGAAAGCATATTCCATGAGCACACCCACGGCGCCGACCCTGCCGACCCCTGACGCAGTCGACGCCCTTGCCGAGGCCACCGCACCGGCCTGCGTGATGAGCTTCAACGCCAGCGACCCCAGCGGCGCCGGTGGCATGGCCGGCGACGTGGCCACCTTGTCGGCCATGGGCGCGCATGCGCTGCCGGTGGTCACGGCCATCATCATGCGCGACACGGCCGAGGTCTTCGAACAGCATGCGCTCGATGCTGAGCTGGTGGCCGAACAGGCCCGCGTCATCCTTGAAGACGTCACCGTGTCGGGCTGGAAGGTGGGCTTCCTGGGCACGGCCGAAAATGTCAGCGCCGTGGCCGAGGTGCTGGCTGATTACCCCGACTTGCCACTGGTGGCTTACCTGCCGCCGCTGGCCTGGCTGGAAGAGTCGCAGGCGCAACCGTACCTCGATGCGTTTCGTGATCTCATCCTGCCGGCCACCGAAGTGCTGGTGGGCAACCACAAGACGCTGTGCGACTTTCTGCTGCCCGAATGGGACAGCGAGCGCCCGGCCTCAGCGCGCGAGCTGGCGGTGGCCGCGGCCGAACATGGCACGCGCTATGTGCTGGTCACCGGCATCGTGCTCACCTCCAAAGACCACAGCCAGTTCCTCGACAACATCCTGGCCTCACCCCAAGGCGCCATGGCCGGCGAAAAATTCGAGCTGTTCGAGACCGGCTTCGTGGGCGCCGGCGAAACGCTGTCGGCCGCGCTGGCTGCCCTGCTGGCCACCGGCGCCGAGTTGCAGGCCGCCGTGGCCGAGGCCTTGGCCTTTCTCGACCAAAGCCTGGATGCCGGTTTTCGCCCCGGCATGGGCAACGTCGTTCCCGACCGCTTTTTCTGGGCCCTGCCCCCGCCCGAAGACGGCGCCGAAGACGATGGCGCGGCTGTCGAGTTGCCCGAGCCTGACACCAAGGGCAAAGGGGCGCCGCGCCGTGTCCATTGAGCCCGGGCAGGAAAAGAACGCTGCGCTGTTCGAACGCGCCCAGGCGGTCATCCCCGGCGGGGTGAATTCTCCGGTGCGCGCCTTCAAGGCCGTGGGCGGCACGCCGCGCTTCATCACCCGTGCCCAAGGCGCCTACATGTGGGACGCCCAGGGCCAGCGCTACATCGACTACATCGGCTCATGGGGCCCGATGATCCTGGGCCACGGCCACCCCGCGGTGCTCGAAGCGGTGCGCCAAGCGCTGGACAAAGGCCTGAGCTACGGCGCGCCCACTGAAGCCGAGATCGAGTTGGCCGAAGCGATCATCAAGCTGGTGCCCAGCGTCGAGCAGATTCGGCTGGTGAGTTCGGGCACCGAGGCCGGCATGAGCGCCATTCGCCTGGCGCGCGGCGCCACCGGCCGGGCCAAGCTCATCAAGTTCGAAGGCTGCTACCACGGCCATGCCGACGCGCTGCTGGTCAAGGCCGGTTCCGGGCTGGCCACCTTCGGCCACCCCACCAGCGCGGGCGTACCGCCTGAAGTGGTGCAGCACACGCTGGTGCTCGAGTACAACAACCTGGCCCAACTTGAACAAGCCTTCGCCACCCAGGGCAGCGAGCTGGCGTGCGTGATCATCGAGCCGATTGCCGGCAACATGAACTTCGTTCGCGCCAGCCTGCCCTTCATGCGCCGCCTGCGCGAGTTGTGCACCCAGCACGGCGCGCTGCTGGTGTTTGATGAAGTCATGACCGGCTTTCGCGTCGCCCTGGGCGGCGCGCAGAGCCTGTATGCGCAACACCTGCCCGGCTTCAAGCCCGACATCAGCGTCTTCGGCAAGGTCATCGGCGGGGGCATGCCCCTGGCCGCGTTTGGCGGCACGCGCGAAGTGATGCGCCTGCTGGCGCCGCTGGGCCCGGTGTACCAGGCCGGCACGCTCAGCGGCAACCCGGTGGCCACGGCCTGCGGCCTGGCCACGCTGCGCGAAGTTGGCCGGCCGGGGTTTTTTGCAGCGCTGGCGGCACGCACGCGCGAGTTGGCCCAAGGCCTGCAGGGCGTGGCGCGAGAAGCCGGTGTGCCCTTTGTCAGCGAATGCGAAGGCGGCATGTTCGGCTTCTTCTTTGCCGAAACCTTGCCGCAGAACTACGGCCAGGTCATGGCCACTGACAAAGAGCGCTTTAACCGCTTCTTCCACGCCATGCTCCAGCAAGGCGTGTACTTCGCACCGGCGTTGTACGAGGCGGGTTTTGTCAGCTCGGCGCACAGCGCGGCAGACATCGACCAGACCCTGCAGGCCGCGCGCCAGGCCTTGAGCACCTGAGCGTTGCGCGCTTGAGCGTTGCGCCGGCGCAATGGCGCAGCGCACGCTCGTGATGCATTGCACGGATGACAGCAGCCTGAACAGGCGCCGCGTCGGGCTCCTTTACGATCGCCGCGGGCTGCGCATGATGCCGCGGCCGAATCAACCAATTCATCCAAAGGAGCGAAGCATGCGTTTGATCCCCCAACTGGCCGCCCTGACCCTGGCCGGCACCACCGCCTGCGGCGCCTTCGCCCAGGCCACCGTCACCCCCGACGGGCAATGGCGTTCAGCCCTCAGCCTGGGTGCCAGCCTGTCTTCGGGCAACACCAAGTCGAACAACATCGCGTTCACGGGCGACGCCGTCAAAGCCACGGCGCAAGACAAGCTGCGCCTGTATGGCGCCGCCTTGCGTGCCAGCAGCGGCGGCACGACCACATCCGACCAATTTCGCCTGGGCGGGCGCTACGACTACAACCTCAGCGCCGCGTACTTCGGTTACGGCGGCGTCGACTTCGAGCGCGACAAGGGCGCGAACCTGAACAGCCGCATCGCTTTGGGCGCCGGCCTGGGCTGGCATGTCATCAAGGATGCCAACACCACGTTCGATGTCTTTGGCGGCGTGGCCCAGACCGCGGATCGCTTCGTGGCCGCCACGGTGATCGACGGCTTGTCACGCACGCGCTACAGCTACACCTCGCTGGTGCTGGGCGAGGAGTCCAGCCACAAGCTGAACCCGACCATGACCTTCACCCAGCGCATGACCCTGCTGCCCAACCTGAAGAACACCGGTGAGTTCCGCGCCATCTTCGACGCCGGCCTGGCCATGGCGGTGTCCAAGGGCATGAATGTCAACATCGGCTTTTCGCACCGCTACAACTCAGAACCCGGCGCCGGCATCAAGAAGGGCGACACGCTGCTGACCACGGGTGTGTCGGTCAAGTTCGACTGAGCCCCGCCCGCATTGCGGGCGTTTGTATCAACCCGGCTGATGCAGGCGCACAGGCCGGGTTTTTTCATGATCAGGCTCCTAGAATCGCGCCCCCATGCATCTACACATCCTCGGCGTTTGCGGCACCTTCATGGGCGGGTTGGCTGCCCTGGCGCGTGAAGCCGGGCACCGCGTCACCGGGTGCGATGCCAATGTCTATCCGCCCATGAGCGAGCAGTTGCGCGCCTTGGACATTGCGCTGATCGAAGGCTACGACGCGCAGCAATTGGCGCTCAAGCCCGATGTTTTCGTGATCGGCAACGCGCTGAGCCGCGGCAACCCGCTGGTCGAAGCCATCCTGGACGCCGGCGTGCCCTACACCAGCGGCCCGCAGTGGCTGGCCGAACAGGTACTGCCCGGGCGCCATGTGCTGGCCATTGCCGGCACGCACGGCAAGACCACCACCACCGCGATGCTGGCCTGGATGCTGCAAGCCGCCGGGCAACAGCCGGGCTTTCTGGTGGGCGGCGTACCGCAGAACTTTGGCGTGTCGGCGCGGCTTGGCGCAGGCCGCAGCTTCGTGATCGAGGCCGATGAATACGACACCGCGTTCTTCGACAAGCGCAGCAAGTTCGTTCACTACCGGGCACGAACCGTGGTGTTGAACAACCTGGAGTTCGACCACGCCGACATCTTTGCCGACCTGGCCGCCATCGAAACCCAGTTCCACCACCTCGTGCGCACCGTACCTTCCAACGGCCTGTTGGTGGTGAACGCACGCGATGAAGCCCTGGCTCGGGTGCTGGCGCGCGGCTGCTGGAGCCCGGTGCAGCGTTTTGGCGTGCGCAAGGAAGAGCCCGGCGCGCTGCGCGCACGCGGCGAGCCGCACAGCTTTGACGTGCTGCGCGGCAGCCTGAAAGTGGGCCGGGTCGATTGGCAGCAGCTCGGCGAGCACAACCAGCTCAACGCCCTGGCCGCCATCGCCGCCGCTGAACACGTGGGCGTGGCGCCGGCGCTGGCCTGCGAAGCCCTGGCCAGTTTCGACGGCGTGCAGCGCCGGCTGCAACTGCTGGGGCAGGCCGCCGGCGTGAGCGTGCACGACGACTTTGCCCACCACCCCACGGCGCTGCGCACCACGCTCAACGGCCTGCGCCGCAAGGTCGGCGCGGCGCGCATCCTGGCCGTGTTCGAGCCACGCTCCAACACCATGAAGCTGGGCACCATGAAAGCCCAATTGCCCTGGGCGTTGGAAGAAGCCGACCTGGCCTTGTGCCATGACGCCGGCCTGGGCTGGGACGCAGCCCAGGCGCTGGCACCCCTGGGCCCGCGCGCCCGCGTGGCGCACAGCGTTGACGAGCTGCTGGCCGCCGTGTTGGCCGCCGCGCGCCCCGGCGACAACCTGCTGTGCATGAGCAATGGCGGCTTCGGCGGCTTGCCGGCCAGGCTGTTGGCCGCGCTGCGCGAACGCGAGGCCGCGCATTGAACCTGCCGGCATTGAACCTGCCGCTCACGCACGTTCTGTACCTGCACGGGTTTCGCTCCTCGCCGCAATCCACCAAGGCGCGGCAGGTGGCGGCCTGGTTTGCCCAACACCGCCCGGCCATCACCTGGGCCTGCCCGCAACTGCCGCCGTCACCGCGTGCCGCGTTCGAACTCATTCAGGCGCAACTGGCGCAATGGCCGCTTGAACGCACGGCGCTCATCGGCAGCTCGCTCGGTGGCTTCTATGCCACGGCGGCGGCGCAGGCCACGGGCTGCCGCGCCGTGCTGCTGAACCCCGCGGTGGACCCGGCGCGTGATCTGGCGCGCCACATCGGCGAACACAGCTTCTTTCATGCACCGCAGGAGCGGTTCGAATTCCGCGCTGAATACGTGGCCGAGCTGCGTGCCATCGCGCCCGGAGAGTTGACTCACCCCGAACGTTATCTGGCGGTCATCGCCAAGGGTGACGAGGTGCTCGACTGGCGCGAGATGAGCGCGCGCTACGCCGGCTGCCAGCAGCGGCTGATCGACGGCAGCGACCACGGCCTGAGCGACTTCGAGCGCCACTTCCCCACCGTTCTTCACTTCCTGAACCTGCACACCATGAGACTGAAAGACAAGGTCGCCCTGATCACCGGCGCGGCGCAAGGCATCGGCGCGGCCACGGCGCGCAAGTTTGCGCAGGAAGGCGCGGCGGTGGCGGTGTGCGACTTGCGTGCGCCAGCCATCGACGCCGTGGTGAACGAGTGCCGCGCCATGGGCGCCCAGGCCGAAGGCTATGTGGTCGATGTGACCGATCGCGCCGCGGTCGACGCCACCGTGGCCGCGGTGAAACAGCGCTTCGGCCGCATCGACGTGCTGGTGAACAACGCCGGCATCACGCAAGACGCACGCCTGCAGAAGATGAGCCTGGCGCAGTTCGACGCGGTGATCGATGTCAACCTGCGCGGCGTGTTCCACTGCGCGCAGGCGGTGCTTGACACCATGCTTGAACAAGGCAGCGGCGTCATCCTCAATGCCAGCAGCGTGGTCGGCATCTACGGCAACTATGGCCAGACCAACTACGCGGCCAGCAAGTTCGGCGTCATCGGCTTCACCAAGACCTGGAGCCGCGAACTCGGCCCCAAGGGCTTGCGCGTGAACGCCGTGGCGCCGGGCTTCGTGGCCACGCCCATCCTAGAAAGCCTGCCCGAAAAACTGCTGCAAAAGGTGATCGCACAAGTGCCGCTGCACCGCTTGGGCCGGCCCGAAGAGATCGCCAACGCCTATGCCTTCCTGGCCAGCGACGAGGCCAGCTACATCAACGGCGCGGTGCTCGAAGTCTCGGGCGGCATGTCAGTCTGAGCGCTTGACTCACGGCGCCTCAAGTCGGCGCCTGGCGGCCCGATATGGCAGGCTCCTGTTGCCGAACTCGCGCCCGCCATGACACCTTGCAAACCCTGGATTGGCCTGCTGCTGTGCGGCCTGTTGTGGAGCCAGGAAAGCTGGGCCCAATCGGGCACGGGGCTCTTGCTGCCCACGCCGGGCGCCATGGGTACGCAGCTCGGCGCAACCGGCGACGCCGCCGTCGCGCGGCCCAACTGGACGGCTCAGGAACGCGAGGCCTTGATCGCCGCCTGGGACCACACCTCCGGCAACGAGGCCTATGTGCTGCGCCTGGCGCACTTCAGCGACGCTGACGCCGCGCGCCGCGCCGGCGTGCTGAAGTGGGTTGACGCCAAGCGCATCGGCGCACAAGAGCTGCGCCTGCTGCGCGCCAACGGCGGCCTGGTGGATGTGCCCGTGGCGCTGCGCGTGGCGGCGGCCAACTTGGTCGAGGCGGGTGAGCGCAGCCCCGTCGTCAGGTGGCGAGACGGCGCCGGGCGTGAGCAGTGGAGCCTGCTCGAACTCGTTTCGCGCGCCAAGCTGCAGCCGCCGCGCGACGCACTTGACTTCGAGCGCCAGGCGCAGCGCTGGGTCGCCGAAGGCCTGCTGCCGCCACCGGCCGAGCTACTGGCTGATGCCACGCACCGCGCGCGCGCTGCTCATTGGCGCGTGCGCAGCGTGGCCGATCTGGCGGCCGTGGCGCCGGAGCTGTCGCCCAGCGTTCGCTTCGGCAACCTGGGCACGCCGTTGCTGCAAGCCGTGCTGCGTAACGATATGGAACTGGCCCGCGCCCTGCTCGCACGCGGCGCCGATGCCAATGCCTGCGGCGTGGTGGGTTGCGCGCTGCACCTGGCCTTCAAAAAAGACGACCCGGCGCGCACGGCAGCCTGGCTAGAACTGCTGCTCGGCGCGGGCGCCCGGCCCGATCAATTCGACGCTGCCTTCATGGGCGCGCTGTCCACGGCCATGCAACCAGCCGCCTTCTACGGCGCGCGTGCGGTGCTGGAAAGGCTGCTCAAAGCCGGAGCTGACCCCAACGGCCAGCCCGGTGTGAAAGTCACGCCGCTGGAAGGTGCGCTGGCCGGCGGCCGGCGCGAGGTGGCCGAGTGGTTGATCCAGCAGGGCGCCAGCGTCTTGCCGCTGCCCGATCGCAGCCGTGCCAACTTCTTCGGCCATGGCAACGCCTGGCTGGCCAGCAGCGAGCACCCCATGCTGCGCGCCTGGATCACCCAGGCCATGTTCGATGCCGCGCATCGCGACCCGCGCTGGGCTTACGACGCGCACATCGAGCAAGACGGCAAGCGCTGGCCGCTGCCCGATGGCGCCAGCGTCACGCTGCGCGCCGCGCCGTTCAAGCTGGTGGCCCGGTTGGCGCATGAAAAGTCGGGTGGCCTGACCGTGGCCACGTCGTTCGCGCCGGGCTTTGCGGCCGAGGTCAAGGCCGGCGAGCGGCGCAATGGCGCCGTGCGCACGATGATGTCCAGCGCCCTGGCGCCCGTGCCCGAACCGGGCTCGTACGAGTTGCTGGCTTACGAGGCCATGCCGGCCATGGCGCGCGACAGCGACGTCTGGGGTGGCCACATGGTCTTGACCACCGACGCCAACTTGCGCGCCGACTTCCACGAGCAGCGCCGCGAGCGCGGTGAATACGTGCGCGAGGTGCGCGCCATTGCGCCCATGCCCGAAAAAGGCGCACCGCCGCCGGCGCTGCCGCTGGCCGCACTGAAAGGCCGCGAGCTGACCGTGGTGCTGGGTACGGCGCTGGTGCTCGACCCCATGGAGTGGGCGCCGCTGGTGAACCTGCGCACGGTGACGCTGCGCTTCCAATAGATCGTTCGGCAAGAACGTGGCCGCCTAAAAACCAGGGCGTGCACAGGACGGCCGGCTTGTCGGCCGATATTCGGCAATAGCCGGCATGAACCCATGCGCGACAATCCCGGCCGATGTATGCCCTGTATGAAGAAGCCGGCAAGTTCCACGCCGCGCGCGTGATGTCCGAGGCCGAGAGCTCCCTGCAACTGGAGATGGATTCAGGCAAGCGCGTCAAGGTCAAAGCCAGCAGCGTGATGCTGCGCTTCGAGACGCCCGCCCCCGCCGCGCTGATCAGCCAGGCGCAGGCGTTGGCGCAGGAGATCGACCTCGACCTGGCCTGGGAATTCGCACCCGAAGGCGAGTTCGGTTTTGCCGACCTGGCGCGCGACTATTTCAGCGCCAACGCCGGCGTTGAGCGCCAGGCCGCCGCGCTGTTCCGGCTGTTCGAAGCGCCGCACTACTTTCGCCGCCTGGGCCGCGGCCAGTTCAAGAAGGCGCCGGAAGAAACGGTCAAGGCGGCGCTGCTGGGCATCGAGCGCAAGGCGGCCGTGGCAGCGCAGATCGACACCTGGGCCCAGGCGCTGGCAGCCGGCGAGTGCCCGGCGCCGGTGCGCGAGCAGCTCTACCGCATCTTGTTCAAGCCCGACAAGAACGCGCCCGAATACAAGGCCGTGGTCGAGGCCACGCGCCGCGCCAAGCAAGCGCCGCTCGACCTGCTCAAGGCCGCCGGCGCCATCAGCAGCCCGTACCAGTTCCACTGGCGGCGCTTCCTGTTCGAGAACTTTCCCAAGGGCACGGCGTTCCCGCCACTGCCGGCGCCCGGCATCAAGGAGGCGCTGCCGCTGGCCACCGTGCAGGCGTTCTCGATCGACGATTCGCAGACGACCGAGATCGACGATGCGCTCTCGGTGCAGGGCCTCGGTTCGGGAACGGTCACCTTCGGCGTCCACATCGCCGCGCCGGGGCTGGCGTTCGGGCCCGATTCGCCGATCGACAAGCTCGCCCGCGAGCGGCTTTCCACCGTCTACATGCCGGGCTACAAGCTGACCATGCTGCCCGACGCGGTGGTGCAGGCCTACACGCTGATGGCCGGACGCGACTGCCCCGCGGTGTCGCTCTACGTGACGTTTGAAGAAGCCACGCTGGCCATCACCGACACC
>JAYUPO010000120.1:0-4712 GCA_043760085.1 Burkholderiales bacterium | reverse complement strand
CGGCTCGATAGACTGTGCGCTTTGGCCAGATCAACTCGACCACCGCACAACATCACTTCGCGCCCGCTTCAGGCTCATACCTGGATTGGAAAATACTGCGCCTGCTAACTGGATTGCCGATGGCACGGCACATTGCGCAGCGCTTTTGCGATGATGCGGAGCATGACATCGAAGCAACTTGTTTGGGCAGCCGGCGTTGCCGCGTTGTGGTGCGCCGCGGTCAACGCACAAGCACCACCGGCGCCGCCCCACCACCGCGACGGCGGCTACCAGAACAACCACCTTGAGTTCGAGCCCAAGGGCTTGCCCGCGCTGGTGCGCTGGAAGTTGCAGGCCACGCGCGCCGGCCTGCCGCGCCCACCCGAACAGCCCGTTCCACAGGTCAAGCCCGAACTGGCGTTCATCCACAGCAACGCCCGCGCTGGCCTGGCCATGCTGCCGGCCGTGACCTGGATCGGCCATGCCACCTTGCTGGTGCAGATCGGCGGCATCAATGTGTTGACCGACCCGATCTTTTCGCAGCGTGCCTCGCCACTGGCCTACTTGGGCCCGCAGCGCGCGCAGCCCCCGGGTCTGGCGCTGGCCGAGCTGCCGCACATCGACGCCGTGGTCATCTCGCACAACCACTACGACCACCTCGACCTGGCGAGCCTGCAAGCCCTGCAAGGCCAGAGTGGCGGGCCGCCGCTGGTGGTGGTGCCGCGCGGCAACCAGGCCTGGCTGCACGGCGAAGGCCTGAGCCGCGTGATCGAGCTGGACTGGTGGCAAAGCAGCGCGGTGCAAGGCGTGCAGATCATGCTCACACCGGTGCAGCATTGGTCCGGCCGCGGCCTGGGCGACCGGCTGAAAACGCTGTGGGGCGGCTACGCCCTGCTGGCCGCGGACCAGCGCGTGTACTTCAGCGGCGACACCGGCTACAGCCCGGACTTTGCCGAGGTGGCACGCCGCATGGGCGGCAACGGCGAACGCGGGCCGGTGTTTGACTTGGCGCTGCTGGCCATTGGCGGCTACGAGCCGCGCTGGTTCATGCGCGAGCAGCACATGAACCCGGCCGAAGCGGTGCAGGCGATGCTGGACTTGCGCGCTGCGCGCGCCATCGGCATGCATTGGGGCACCTTCGAACTCACCGATGAATCGCTCGACGAGCCGCCGCGTGCCCTGGCCACCGCGCGACAGGCGCGCGGCTTGAGCGAAGCTGATTTCGGCGTCTTGGCCATCGGGCAAACGCGCCGACTGGCGCCACGACAGGCAGCGCCTCAAGCTCGCGCCGAGCAAGATCAAGGCAGCGTGCGATAGCGCTGCGCCAAAGTCGAGCAAAGCCGCCTTGAAGCCAAGCGCCACGGCGTCAAGAAGCGTGACCCAGCCGCTGGCGCCGGCGCCGCTGACGAACAGATTTCAATCCGCCGCCGCACGCCGCGCCTCAAAATTGGCCGCGCGGGCGTCGGGCGAAGCGCCGCATTCAGATCGGCGCGGCCTCGAGCCGGATCCAGGCGTCGATGCCCTCGCCCGGCGCCGCGGCCTTCAGGCCATGCGCCAGCGGGTCGGCCATGTGGATGGCGTTGCTGACATGGCTGACGGGCTCAACGCAGAAATAGTCACGCTGCTGCGGCGTGTACACCACCAGCCGCCCAAGCGATGAGCTCAAGCGCAGCGACAACCGCTCGTCGCGCAAACGCGCCGCGCCCGACCAGCCTTCGAAGCAATGGTCGAACGCCATCGGCGCCACGTCGCCATCGATGCCGTCCTGGCTGAGCTTGCGCGTGGGCAGTTGCGTGGCGTCGGATTCCCAGCGCTCCTTCACCTCGGCATGCAGGCGGCTGCGACTGCGCTTGGGAAAATAAGGGTGCCAACCCAGGCCCAACGGCTGCGGCAGCGCGCCGGTGTTCCTGACTGCCAGGTTCAAGGTCAAAGCGCCGTCGCTCAACGCGAAGCGCTGGCGTGCCTCGAAGGCGAACGGCCAGTGCGCATCAGGCTCGTGGCGGTACACCAGCTCGGCGCTGGTCGCCGTGACTTGCTCCACCTGCCATGCCCGCAGCCAGGCCACACCGTGCAAGGAGTGCGGGTTGTCGTCGAAGTTCGGCGCCGTGGTGTATTCCTTGCCTTGCCAGCGAAAGCGCCGGTAGGCCAGGCGGTTGGAATACGGCAGCATCGGAAACGCCGCACCCTGGCGCGGGCCGCCCAGGCCGGACCCTTCTGCGCTGCGCAGCACCGGCGTGGCCTCGTGCCACAGGCCAGCCACGCTGCCACCGAGTTCGGGGCACAGCACCAGGCGCAGGGCGCCGTCACGGAGTTCGATCATGGAGGGGCGTTTTCCAGTGAAGTAAATCGTTAATAACGGCCGCCGCCGAGATCGACCTTGAGGTAATGCGCCCCGGGGATGGGGTTGAAGTAGTACGGCGGCACTTCCTCGAACCCGAGCGAGGCATACAGCTCGCGCGCGGATTCCATTTCATCGAGCGTGTCCAGCAGCATGGCACTGTGACCGGCCTGGGTGGCCAGGTCAATCACCGCCTGCGCCAGCCGCCGCCCCAGGCCCAGGCGGCGGTAGGCCGGGCGCACATACAGGCGCTTCATTTCGCAAGCGTTGGCGTGGTCGACGTCGTGCAACTGGCGCACCGCCACGCAGCCGGCCACCTCGTTGCCCACCAGCGCCAGCAGCAGCGCGCCGTCGGGCTCGGCATAGGGGCCGGGCAGGCTGGCCAGTTCGGCATCGAAATCCTGGAAGCACAGGTCCACCTTCAGGCTGGCCGCGTATTCGCGCATGATCTCGCGCGTGGCTTGCAGCTCGGCAGCGCCGTTCGGCGTGCACAGGCTTATGCGTGGTTCGCGCATGCAAGCAATGGCTGAACAGCGCGCCGGCTTTTCATTGCGCCGCGACCCAGGCCGCCACCAGCGCGGCCAGCGCCATGCAACCCAGCGCCAGCGCCCGGGTGCGGCCGTCGTCGCGCGAGGCCGGCGTGTGTGCCGGCAGCAGCTTGTCGCCACTGAGCATGGGCCGCACCAGGTTGATCTTCTTGCGCCACAGGTAGAACAGCACCGCCGCCACGTGCAGCAGCACCAGCAGCAGCAACACGCGCTGGCCCACCACCTTGTGCCAGGTGCCGGCGGCGCCGGCCACCGCCGCGGCCACGAACTTGTTCAGCGGGCCGACGTTGGCAATTTCGTCATCGGACACCAGGCCGGTGGCCGCTTGCAGCAGCAAGAAGCCCAGCAGGGCCCACACCGACAGGCTGCCCAACGGGTTGTGGCCGACGTCGAGTTGTTCACCGGGCTGATGCCGCCCACGCAGATACCGAACGATGGTGCCCGGCAGGTAGAAGAAGCGCGCAAAGCGCGACCAATGCCCGCCGAGCACGCCCCAGGCCAGGCGAAACAGCAGCAAGGCCAGCACCACGTAGCCGCAGCGAAAGTGCCACACCATGGCATTGCCGCCGATCTTGCCCGTGGCCAGCGAGCCCACCACGGCTAACGCCAGGCTCCAGTGGAACAAGCGGGTGGGCAAGTCCCACACGCGCACGGCTTGCAGGGCAAAGGAGGTTTCGTTCATGTTCGGGCCCGGCTTCGGCTGGCGGCAACGATAGCGCAGCGCTGCGGCGGGCGCCGCAGCGGGCGCAGGCCTCAAACATGGCGCTGCACCGGGCTTACCCTAGGGCGGGAATGTGCCGCAGCGGCGCTTCGTACACTTGCGGCTGTCAATAATCGGCTGTCAACAACCGTTGGTTTGTCATCACCTGGAGGTTCTGCCCATGAAACGTTTGCCCCTCGCCCTGGCTGCCCTGATCGGCGTGGCCACCGCCCTGCCCGCAGCGGCGCAGTTCGCCAAGCCCGAAGACGCGGTCACCTACCGCAAGGCGGCCTTCCAGGTGATGGCCGCGCACTTCGGCCGCATCGGCGCCATGGTCAACGGCCGCGTGCCGTTTGATGCCGCCGCCGCCGCGTCCAACGCCGAGGTGGCGGCCTTTGCCTCCAAGCTGCCCTATGCCGGGTTTGTCGAAGGCACCGGTGCGCCGGAAAAGGGTCGCCCCAAGGCCAACGTCTGGACTGACCGCGCCAACTTCGACGCCGCGGCGCGCAAGATGCAGGACGAGATAACCAAGCTGGCAGCCGTTGCCAAGGGCGGCAACCAGGATCAACTCAAGACTGCCTTCGGCGCCACGGCTGCAACCTGCAAGAGCTGCCACGACGAGTACCGCAATCCCTGAAGACGGCTCGCTACTGCCTTGAACAAGCCCGCCCCCGTGCGGGCTTGTTTGCTTTCATGAGCCTGCGGCTGGCTCGGCGAAGCCGAGCACGACCCTGCGGGTCATCGCGCTCTTCTTTTCAATCTTGGTGACCACCACGTCGCCGATCTCGGCCGTGTTGGCCACATGCGTGCCGCCGCAGGGCTGCAAATCCACGCCGTCGATTTCCAGCACGCGCACCCGGCCCAGGCCGCGCGGCGGCTGCACGCTCATGCTGCGCACGAGTTGCGGGTTGGCGTCGAGCTCGGCTTCAGTGATCCAGCGCTGGCGCACGGCATGGCCGGCACTCACCAGGCGGGCGATGCCCTCGCTCAGCTCGGCCTTGTCGAGCGGCCCGTTCATGTGGAAGTCCAGCCGCGCATATGTGGCAGTGATCGAGCAGCCATCCACCGGGTGCGGCACCAGCGCACACAGCAAGTGCGTGGCGGTGTGAAAGCGCATGTGGGGGCGCCGGCCCGCCACGGCGAAGCA
>JAYUPO010000119.1:0-4716 GCA_043760085.1 Burkholderiales bacterium | reverse complement strand
TGTTGGTCAGCATCATCAGCTTCTCGGCCTTCAGCACCTCGGCCAGCTTGCCGGCCACCACATCGGCGTTGATGTTGTAGCTCTCGTTTTCCTTGCCGAAGCCCAGCGGCGAGATGACCGGGATGAACTGGTCGTCTTGCAGCGCGCGCACCACGCTGGGGTCGATCGATTCGATCTCGCCCACTTGCCCCACGTCATGCTCGATGGCCGGGTTCTTGTGATCCACCAACTTCAGCTTGCGTGCGCGAATCAGGCCGCCGTCGCGCCCGGTCAGGCCCACGGCCTTGCCGCCGGCAAAGTTGATCATGCCCACGATGTCTTGCTGCACCTCGCCGGCCAGCACCCACTCCACCACTTCCATGGTCTCGGCGTCGGTCACGCGCATGCCCTGGATGAAACTGCCCTTCTTGCCCAGCTTGTTCAGCGCGTCTTCAATTTGCGGCCCGCCGCCATGCACCACCACCGGGTGCATGCCCACCAGCTTGAGCAGCACCACGTCTTCGGCAAAGGCCTGCTGCAGCGCCGGGTCGGTCATCGCGTTGCCGCCGTACTTGATGACGATGGTCATGCCATGAAAGCGCCGGATGTAGGGCAAGGCCTGCGACAGGATTTCGGCCTTGTCGCGCGGCGCGATGTGGCTCAGGTCAACCGGCTGATGTTGATGCGAAGTCATGTTTGGGCAAGCGGAGTTGGCGCGCGAATTGTATGAAGGCGCCGGGCTTAAAGTAGGGTCATGCACCCTGCACCGCAACCGGCCAAACATCTGGCCGACCACCCGGCCGACCACCCGGCCGACCATCAACACGACCTGGCCCCCTTCACGCATGACCACGCTTTTGGCCTGGCCGGCGCGGCGGCGCGCTCGCGCTCGCTGTGGCAGGTCAGCCTGATCACGCTGGCCACCATGCTGGGCGAACTGGTGGTGGGCTATTGGAGCGGCTCGCTGGCCCTGGTGGCCGATGGCTGGCACATGGGCACGCATGCCCTGGCGCTGGGCGGCGCGGCCATGGCCATCGACCTGGCGCGCCGCGCCGCGCACAGCCAGCGCTTTGCCTTCGGCGGCTGGAAGATCGAGATGCTGGCCGCCTACACCAGCGCCTTGTTGCTGGGCGCGGTGGCCTTGTCCCTGGTGGTCGAAGCCGTGGCGGCCCTGCGCGCGGCGCGCGAGGTGGCTTACCGCGAAGCCCTGGTCGTGGCGGCGATCGGCCTGGCGGTGAACCTGTTGTGCGCCTGGCTGCTGGCGCGTGCGGCGCCGGGCGACACGCCGGGCCACGCCGGGCATGCGCACCACGGCCATGATCATGGGCACTCTCATGATCATGATCATGGGCACGGTCACGGGGCAAGCCATGCCCATGATCACGCTCAGCCACATGGCCACCGCGACGCCAACTTCCACGCCGCCACGCTGCATGTGCTGGCCGACGCCTTCACCTCGGTGTTAGCGCTGGCGGCGTTGGCCGGTGGCCTGTGGTGGGGCCTGCGCTGGCTTGACCCGGCGGTGGCCTTGCTCGGCGCCGTGGTGATCGCGCGCTGGGCCTGGCCGGTGTGGCGCGACGCGGCGCGCAGCCTGGTCGATGCCAGCGCTGACAGCGACCTGGCGCACCAGGTGCGCACGCTGGTGCAGGCCGATGGCGACGCCAAGGTGGCCGACCTGCATGTCTGGCAAATCGGCGCTCAGGCCCACGCCGCCATCATCAGCGTGGTGGCCGATCGGCCTTTGGCGCCGGCGGTGTACCGCGCCCGCCTGCACACGCTCACGGCGCTGCGCCATGTCACGCTTGAAGTCAACGCCTGCCTGACTCCACATCCGCCACACCCTCCCGCCACTGAAAGACCACCATGACCGCACCCGCCCACGCCAGCCTCATCAACCAGCAAGTGCGCCTGGCCGCCCGGCCGGTGGGCAACACCCAGCCCAGCGATTGGCAAGTCACCGAAGAACCGGTGGGCGAGCTGCCCGAAGGTGGCGTGCTGGTCAAGACGCTGGCCTTGTCGCTCGACCCGGCCATGCGCGGCTGGATGAACGAAGGCAAGAGCTACATCCCGCCGGTGGGCCTTGGCGAGGTCATGCGCGCCGGCGGCATTGGCGTGGTGCTGGCGTCGAAGAACCCGAAGTTCGCCGTGGGTGACCCGCTCAGCTTCGGCCCGGGCGTGCAGACCTACACCGTGCTCACGCCCGACATGCTCAAGGGCGTGGCGCACATCGACCTGCGCCTGGGCAGCGTGGCGCAATGGCTCAACGTGTTGGGCATGCCGGGCATGACGGCGTACTTCGGCTTGCTCGACGTGGGCCAGCCTGTGGCCGGCGAAACGGTGGTGGTGTCAGGTGCTGCGGGCGCCGTGGGGCAGACGGTGGGCCAATTGGCCAAGCTCAAGGGCTGCCGCGCGGTGGGCATTGCCGGCGGCGCAGCCAAGTGCGAATTCGTGGTCAAGGAGTTGGGCTTTGACGCCTGCATCGACTACAAGGCCGGGCCGGTGAAAGACGGGCTGAAACTGCACTGCCCCAACGGCGTGGATGTCTACTTCGACAACGTGGGCGGCGAGATATTGGATGCGGTGCTGACGCGCATCAACCGCAAGGCACGCATCGTGATTTGCGGCGCGATCAGCCAGTACAACGCCACCGGCGCGGTGGCCGGGCCGAAGAATTACCTGTCGCTGCTGGTCAACCGCGCACGCATGGAAGGCATGGTGGTGTTCGACTACACGGCCCGCTTCCCGCAGGCCATTGCCGAGCTGGCCGGCCACCTCAAGGAAGGCCGCATGCACAGCCGTGAAGACGTGGTGCGTGGCAGCGTGGCGGATTTTCCGGCCACGTTAACGAAACTGTTCACTGGCGAGAACTTTGGGAAGTTGGTGTTGCAGTTGGCCGAGGCTTAGGCGTCGGTTTAGGGCATAGAGCTGTTCGCGCGCAACGGTTCGGCACGGGCCGAGGGCGTCGGGCGGCCGGCTACGCTCATGCCCGGGGCAGTGCCCCGGGCGTTCGCCAGGCACAAACAGTCCACTGGACTGTTTGTGTCCGGGCTCACTCATCCGTCGTCGGCCTGGCGGCCTCCTCCTCCTTCCTTACTTCGCTACGCCGGCCACCCAACACCCTCGGCAGGCACCAGCGGTGGCGCGGGCAACGTTCGAGAAGAGCCGCTGCAGAAGGATCGGGACGGTGGGGCGTGCTGCGTAGCGAAGTAAAGGGGGAGGAGGAGGCCGCCAGGCCGACGACGGAGGACATGAGCGCAGCAGCACGCCCCGCCGGCCTGATTCCGCTCCAAGGCAGCAAGGACAACACGTCGCGACAAGCGCCCGAAGTTGTTCAGCATCGGATGTCAAAAATGAATCCCCTGCATCATTTGCGCCATCGCCATCGCTTCGGCTGAGAGCTGCGGTTTGGCGGCCTTGTCGCCCTTGGCCGCGGCACTGTCGGGGAACATGCGGAAGGTGGTGTTCATCACGATCTGCGTGATGCGCGGCGCCGCGGCATGCAGCACCTCGCCGAAGATACCCAGCCGGGTGGCCACGCGCACCGGCTTTTCAACGCAGGCCTGGACGATCATGTCCGCTGCTTCTTCCGGTTTGAGCAAGGGCATGCTGTCGTAGATCTTGGTCGGCGCTGTCATCGGCGTGCGCACCAGGGGCATGTTCACGGTGGTGAAGGTGATGCCTTGGTCAGCGAACTCACTGCTGGCGCAGCGCGTCCAGGCGTCGAGCGCGGCCTTGCTGGCCACGTAGGCCGAAAAGCGCGGCGCGTTCACCAGTACGCTGATGCTGCTGAGGTTGACGATGTGGCCGCGCTTCTTGGCCACCATGCCCGGCAGCAGGCCCATGGTGATGCGCAGGCTGCCGAAGTAGTTGAGCTGCATCGTGCGTTCGAAGTCGTGAAAGCGGTCGTAGCTGGCTTCGATGGCGCGGCGAATCGAGCGGCCCGCGTTGTTGATCAGGAAGTCCACCCCGCCGTGCTGCTCTTGCAGGGTCTTCACGAACTCGGCGCAACTGGCTTCATCGGCAATGTCCACCGAGTAGCTGAACACCTTGGCATCGTTGCCGGCAAATGCCTTGATCTCGGCCACCGCGGCCACGAGCTTGTCTTCGCCGCGGCCGCAGATGAGGGTGGTGGCACCGGCCTGGGCGAAGCGGCAGGCTGAAGACAAGCCAATGCCCGAAGACCCGCCCGTCACCAGCACCACCTTGCCGCCCACCGTGCCCTTCAGGCTGCGGTCAACGAACAAGGCCGGGTCGAGGTGGCGTTCCCAGTAGTCCCACAGCGCCCAGGCGTAGTCGTTCAAGTTGGGGCACTCGATGCCGCTGCCCTTCAGTGCCGCGTCGGTCTCGCGCCGGTCGAAGCGCGTGGGGTAGTTGATGAAGGTGAACATGTCCTCGGGCAGGCCCAGATCCTTGATCACCGCATTGCGAATGCGCCGCACCGGCGCCAGGGCCAGCATGCCTTTTTTCACGCTCTTGGGAATGAAGCCCAGCAGCGCGGCGTTGATGAACAGGTTCATCTTCGGCGCATGCGCGGCGCGGGCAAAGATGTCGAGCACATCGCCCACGCGGTAACCCGCCGGGTCGACCAGGTGGTAGCACTTGCCCGCGGTGTGCGCCTGGTGGCTGATGTGTTCCAGCGCTTTAACCACAAAGTCCACCGGCACGATGTTGATGCGCCCGCCCTCCAGGCCCACGCTGGGCATCCACGGTGGCAGCAGCTGGCGCATGCGCTGGATC
>JAYUPO010000118.1:0-4716 GCA_043760085.1 Burkholderiales bacterium | reverse complement strand
GCGGCCAGGCGCGCCACCATGCCACGCAGGCTGGCCGGGTGGGCGGCCCGTCTGGCGGGGCCGGCGGCGTCGCTGCCCAGCATCAGGCTATTCATGGCGTGTCCCCGGGTTGGCGCCAAGCTGGCACGCGGCGAAGCAGCGCAGTTCCTGCGCCAGGGCAGGCATGTCGTGCTCGTAGTGGCGGGCCAAGGTCAAAAGCTCATCAATGTCGCGCTGCGCACTGCGCCGGCGCAGGCGCGCACGCCAAGCCTGGGCCAGAGCCTGCCAGGCGTCTTGGCAGCGGCCGAACATCTGCCCCACCCACCGGGCGCCGCGCGGCACGGCCACCCGCCGGGGAAGGTGAACCAATGTGCTCAAGCTGGACATGACGGTTTCCTTTCATCACTGGCTGCGGCGGAAAAGCCGCAGTGGCATGAAGATTAGGGTTAATACCTATATCCGTCCAATTGCAATGCAGAATCGGCCCATCACCGCTGTGAATGGAAGGTCTACGTGTCTGCCCTGCAACCCATCAATTTGCGCACCCTTGACCTGAACTTGCTCAAGGTGTTTGACGTGGTCATGGTCGAACGCAGCGTCACCCGTTCGGCGCAGCGCTTGCACATGACCCAGCCGGCGGTGAGCAATGCCCTGCGCCGCCTGCGCGACGCCACGAGTGACGAGCTGTTCGTGCCGGGCGCCACCGGCATGGCACCCACGCCGCACGCGCAGCAACTGTGGCCGGTAGTGCGCGACGCGCTGGAACAACTCCATCTGGCCTTTGAGCCCACGCTTTTTAACCCGCAGCTTGAGGCGCGCAGCTTCACCCTGGCCATGGCCGACGCCACCGCTGCGCTGTTCGTGCCGCAATTGGTGGCGCTGCAGCAGGAAATGCAGGCGCGGGTCGATCTGCGCATCGTGCCGCTGACCACACGTGACCCGCGGCCGTTGCTGGAGCAGGGCCAGGCCGATGTCGCCGTGGGGTACTTCCCGGGTGTGCACGCCAGCCTGGCCGCCGCCGGCGACACGGCGCTGCTGCAGCACGACGCGCTGTACGTCTGCCCCTACGTGGCGGTGATGCGCCGCGGCCACCCCTTGGCCCCGCCTGGCGCCTTGACGCTGGATGCCTATTGCGCGGCGCAACACTTGCGCGTCAGCTTCGCCGGCCGGGCCCATGGTTTCGTTGATGAAGCGCTGGCCGGCATGGGCCGCGAGCGCCGGGTGGTGATGACGGTCAACCAGTTCTTCACCGCGGCCTGCGGCGTGCGGCAGTCGGATCTGATCACCGTGCTGCCGCGCAACTTCGTGCCGGCCACCGGTTTTGCCAAGCAACTCGTGTGCTGCGAGTTGCCGTTCGACATGCCGTTGATCGAGGTCGGCTTGCTGTGGCACCGCCGCCACGCGGCCGATGCTGCTCACACTTGGTTGCGCCAGATTTCGGCCCAGGCGGCGCAACTCGTTTGCGCCCACCCCGACTGGGCCGACGGGGCCGGAGGCGCTGCGGCCTGAGGCCACCGCAGGCTTGGGCGATCGAGCGTTCTGCTACAACGCGGGCCCCGGGCCAACCCGCTCAACTTGCGCATCCACGATGAAGATCGCACCCAGCCTTTCAGCACCTGGTCGCGAAGCGCCGGCAGCGGCGTGATGGGTGGCAAAGGTGGCAGCTCGCATCCTGACCCTGAACGCCGGCTCGTCATCGATCAAGTACGCCTTGTTCGATGCCGGCGGCAACCTGAATGAGCCGCAGCGCAGCGGCCTGATCCAGGGCCTGGGCGTGGGCGGCAAGTCGCACCTGCGTGCGCTGCAAGACCTGTTGGGCCAGCTCGGCAGTGAACCGGTGGTGGCCGTGGGCCACCGCATCGTGCATGGCGGCACCCGCTTTGCCGCGCCGGTGCTGATCGACCAGCCGGTGTTCGACGACATCGCCGGGCTGCAAAGCCTGGCCCCACTGCACCAGCCGCACAACCTGGCCGGCGTGAGTGCGGCGCGCGTGGCCTTTGCCGAAGCGGCGCAGGTGGCCTGCTTCGATACCGCGTTCCACCACAGCATGCCCGAAGTGAACCAGCGCTTTGCCTTGCCGCAGGCGCTGCACGCCGCCGGCATTCGGCGTTATGGCTTTCACGGCCTGAGCTATGAATCGATCTGTGACCAGTTGCGTGCGCTGGGCCCACTTGCCGCGCAAGGCCGCATCGTCATCGCCCACCTCGGTAACGGCGCCTCGATGTGCGCGGTGCAGGGGTTGAAGTCGGTGGCCACCACCATGAGCTTCTCGCCGCTCGACGGCCTGCCCATGGGCACGCGCTGCGGCGCGCTCGACCCGGCCGTGGTGCTGCACCTGCTGCAGCGCGGCGGGCGCAGCGTCGACGAGGTGGCGCAACTGCTGGCGCGCGAATCGGGGCTGCTCGGGCTTTCCGGCGTGTCGGCCGACATGCGCGAGCTACAGGTCAGTGCCGCGCCGGGCGCGCAACTGGCGATTAACTACTTTGTCGAGCAGGTCTTGCAGCACCTGGGCAGCCTGGCAGCGGCCTTGCGCGGGCTCGATGGCCTGGTGTTCACCGGCGGCATCGGCGAAAACGCCGCCAGCCTGCGCGCGCGCATCGTCGAAGGCGCTGCGTGGCTGGGTTGCCGGCTCGATGCCCAGGCCAATGCCGCGGCGGCGCCGGGCGTGATCAGCCTTTCTGACAGCCCGGTGCAGGTGCGCGTGCTGTGCACGCAAGAAGAGGCGGTGATTGCGCGACACACGGCGGCAGCCGCCGGGTTTTGCGCGCCTGCCTGCTGACGAGAAAATACTGTTTGCTGTATCCCGGCGGCATTGAGCGCAATCAACAACATACTGCCATGACGCTGCCGAAACAAAGAAAATAAATGGGAATACGACGCCGGGCTGGCTCAGGTGCAGGTGCGCGCCCAGGATCGGTTGCTGGGTTTTCTCAAGCTCCTACAAGAAGCCGCTTGCTCGGCGCTCCTTCGTGGCGGCAGGACTCTGATCGCAGCCGACTATGATGTGACGATGCTGCTATCCAAGACTCGCCAACGGCTGGTGTTCCAGAGCCGACTGCGCATTTTCAAGGCCTTGCGCATCGACAAGGCGCTCGGCGAGGCGCGCACCCTCGAACTTGAGCTGCACATGGGCTTTCGTGGCCAATGGGCTGAACACCGGCGCTTTCAGTTTGAGCAAATCAAGGCCGCTGGGCTGAAGCCCGCTGATCGTTTGCTGGAGATCGGTTGCGGGCCGCTGACTTTGGGCGTGCCGGTGATCGACTACCTGGATCCCGGTTGCTACACCGGCGTGGATGTGCGCCCCGAAGTTTTAGACCTGGCGCTGCAAGAAATAGGCAAGAACGGCCTGGCGGCCAAGAACCCGCGCCTGGTGGTGTCTACCAGCTTTGGCGCCAACGAATTGGGTGATGCGCGCTTTGAGTTCGCCTGGTCGTTCAGCGTGCTGTATCACCTGTCAGACGATTTGCTGCACGGCCTGATGGCGCAAATGGCGCTGCGGCTGGCGCCCGGCGGCCAGTACTTCGCCAACATCAACATCGACGTGGACGAAAGCCGCTGGTTGCAGTTTCCTTTTGTGCGCCGGCCCTTGGCCTTCTATCAAGCGGCGGCGCAGCAAGTTGGGTTGGTGGCCGAAGACATGGGCACCTTGCAGTCTTTGGGCTTCCGGCTCAGTGCGGCCGAAGGCGCCAACCACCTGTTGCGCATTACGCGCGCGCCGCACCCCGCCTGACCGGCTTGTCTGCCGCACGCCCGCGGGCCGCGGTGCAGTACCGGCTTCAAGCCATCTTCGGCGGCCACCGATGCGCTTCGTCCTGTGCGCTGGCGCACCAGGCGTACAGCGCGTCGTACATCACCAGGCCGTGGCGCAGCATCTCGTGGTCGTCAGCGAACACGCGTGACAGGCCGAGTGACAGCGCATACAGCCCGGCCGATTGCGGTGTGAGGTCGAGCCGCGAGGTGTCGGCACCGCGCACGATGGCGGCCAGTTGCTGCAAGGCGGGTTCGGTGAGCCCGTACTGGGCCAGGAAGGCGTCGAAGCTGCACAACTCGCCGACATGGCTCATGGCCACGCCGGGTATGTCGTACGGCGTGGCCCCCGTGCGGGCCGCGATGCTTAGCACTTCGTTCGATGGGACATAGAGGAATTCGGCCTCGCGGTCGATGAAGCGCAGGATCAGCCAGGGGCAGGCGATGCGGTCGATCTTGGGGCGTTCGCGGGTGACCCATTTCATGCTGCAACTCCGGGAGTGGCAGGTGTGATGGGCGGCAAGATCGGCACGACCGGCCGGCCTTGTTCCAGCCAGCCTTGCATGCCGCCCACCAGGTAGCGCGCGTCCACGCCCAGCGCGCGCAGCGTGGCCGCCAGGCCCTGGCCGATTTCGTGGCCCTTGGCGCAATACAGCACCACCGGGCGTTGTGTGGGGATGCTGTCTTTCCAGTCGAGCCAGGCTGCGGGGTCGTGCCAGTGCGCGCCGGCCAGCGCCGCGCCGTGCTGGGTGCGCACCGTGCCACGGCGCACATCGAGCAGTTCGAAATCAAAGCCCTGTTGTTGCCACAGGGCCAGTTCGGCAGGGGTGATGTGGCTCATCGCGATGCTCCGTGCGCCGGTCAAAACCGGCAAGGTGTTGTGAATGAAAGTTTCATACGTTGAAGGCTTAGCCAGCTACGGCGGCCCCGAGTCATGCGTGCACATTCGTAAGGGTGTGGGCGAAGCGTTGACAGGGGGTCGCGCGGGCC
>JAYUPO010000117.1:0-1953 GCA_043760085.1 Burkholderiales bacterium | reverse complement strand
CCGAGCTTTGCCATCGAGGTGGCGCGCGGGCAACCCACCGCGCTGGTGGCGGCCAGCGCCGACGCCGCCTGGTGCGAGCAGGCCGTGGCCGCGCTGCATGGCCCCAACTTGCGCATCTACACCAGCGCCGACGTGGTGGGCGTGGAAGTGGCCGGAGCCGTGAAGAACGTGCTGGCGATTGCAACGGGCATGGCCGACGGCCTGGCCGCGCACGGCGGCGCGGGTGCACCGGGGCTGAATGCGCGCGCCGCGCTCATCACCCGCGGCCTGGCCGAAATGACGCGCCTGGGCGTGGCCCTGGGCGCGGCGCCGGCCACCTTCATGGGCCTGTCGGGCCTGGGCGACCTGGTGCTCACGGCCACGGGCGAGTTGTCGCGCAACCGCCGCGTGGGCGTGCTGCTGGCGCAAGGCCTGAACCTGCCCGAGGCGTTGGCGCAACTGGGCCATGTGGCCGAAGGGGTGGCTAGCGCGGCGGCCGTGCTGGCACGCGCGCGGGCCTGTGGCGTGAGCATGCCCATCACCGAAGAAGTGGTGGCTGTGCTGCAAGGCCGCCTCACGCCGCAGCAGGCGCTGGGCTTGTTGATGGCGCGCGAAGCGCGGGCCGAAGACGTGTAGCTTGGCGCAACGTAACGCGGCGCTACGCCGCGCCGGCGTAGCCGTTGCAGCGCCAGGCTTCGAACACAGCCACCGCCACGGCGTTGCTCAGGTTCAGGCTGCGCTGGCCGGCGCGCATGGGCAGGCGCACGCGCTGCGCACTGGGCCAGGCGTCGCGCAAGTCATCCGGCAGGCCGGCTGTTTCGTTGCCGAACACCAGCCAGTCGCCGGCGCGCCATTCGACCTGGCTGAACGGGCGGCTGGCGCGCGTGGTGAAGGCAAAACAGCGCTGCACATCGGGTTGTTCGCTGGCGATGAATGCGGCCCATGAGGCATGGCGGCGCAGCGGCGCGTACTCGTGATAGTCCAGCCCGGCGCGGCGCAGCAGCCGGTCCTCCAGCGAAAAGCCCAGCGGCTCGATCAGATGCAGCGTGCAGCCGGTGTTGGCGCACAGGCGGATCACATTGCCCGTGTTCGGCGGGATTTCGGGCTGCACGAGCACGACGTTGAACATGTTGGCTCAATGCGTGTCGGGCGTGCGCGCCAGCACGTAGACATCGACCGCGCTGGCGCCGGCGCGGCGCAGCACGGTGGCGGCTTCGCGCAAGGTGGCGCCGGTGGTCATCACGTCATCCACCAGGGCCACGCGCCGGCCCGTCACCTCAAGCTGGCGGTTTGGCTGCAGCATGAAGGCGCCGCGCAGGTTGGCCAGGCGCTGGGCACGGCTCAGGTCGGCCTGGTGGGCGCGTTGCACCGGGCGAAGCAGCAGCGCAGGCGTTGCCGGGCAGCGCAGGTGGCGGGCGAGCTGGCGCGCCAGTTCCCAGGCCTGGTTGTAGCCGCGCTCGCGCAAGCGCTGCGGGTCCAGGGGGATGGGCAACAGCAAGGCCGGCGCGGGCGCGCGCGCATCCCGTGCGGCCGTGGCCAGCAAGGCGCCCAGCGGCACCATCAGTTCAGGGCGGGCATGAAACTTGGCCTGGGCGATCAGGGCGTCCCACGGGAAGCCGTAATCTGCGGCACACACGCAATGCTCGAAGGCCGGGCCCCGGTGCAGGCACTCGCCGCACAGTGGCTGGCCTGATGGCTGAACCGGTGGCAGACGCAAGGCGCAGCCGCGGCAGCGCGGCACGGGCGGCGCAAAGTGCGCGACGCATTGCCGGCACAGGGCCTGCTCGCCCACGGCACGACAAATCTCGCATTGGCTGGCCCAGGGCATGGGCTCAATATACTGCCCGCCATGGCGCTCAATTCGCAGGCCGCGCCTTCGCAGCGCTTGATCGACCCGGCCGCGGCCGCGCGCGCACAGCGACGCCTCGAACACGCTGCGCAGCCGCCCTGGCTGCACGCTGAAGTGGCGCGGCG
>JAYUPO010000116.1:0-1955 GCA_043760085.1 Burkholderiales bacterium | reverse complement strand
ACTTCGCAAAAGGGCGACACATGCAGCAGCTTGCGCGCCACGGCTTCACGGCCCCACGCCGCGTGCGGCGGCGCCACCAGGTAGCAATGACGCTGGCCAAAGGTGTTGTTGACTTCGACCACCACCGCGGCCAGCGATGCATCAGCGCGTTCGCAATACCAGAAGCTCACCGGCTTGAAGACCCAGCCGAAGACACGCGGAAAGCATTGCAGCCAGATCTCGCCATCAACGTCGTTGACGCCTTCGCGCTGCAGCAACTGCTCGACCCAGGCCAGGCAATCCGCCCCGCCATCACCATGGTCGCGGTCATGAAAGCTCACCCAGGCGGCGCGGTTGCGCGCCAGTTGGCCCGGGCCCTGCGTGCGCAGGCTGCGCAAGGGCAGCAGCAAGAAGTACGCGGGGTAGGCAAAGCGGTGCAGCAGCGGGCGCATGCGGGCGTGGCGCACGGTGCCGCGGCCCAGCAAGGCGGTGGGCGGGTGGGCGGCTGCCATCACGCCACCCGGCGCAGCGCGGCACGGCGCGGGTTGGGCAGCGCCCAGCGTTCGCGCAGTGCTTGCGCAACGGCCAGGCCGCTGGTCAGGCCGTCTTCATGGAAACCATGTCCGGCCCAGGCGCCGCAGAACCAGCGGCTGTGCCGGCCCTGGATGGCGCCCAGGCGGGCCTGCGCTGCCAGGGCGGCGGCATCGAACACCGGGTGGGCGACCAGGTTTTCGCCGTGCACCGTTTCCGGCCGCGGCTCACGTCTAGGGTTAAGCGACACCAGCACCGGCTGGGTGAACGGCAGCGGTTGCAGCTTGTTGATCAGGTAGTGCAGGCAGACCTCGCCCGGCGCCGCCTGGCCGGCGGGCGTGCCCTCGTAGTTCCACGCCGCCCAGGCCAGCGGGCGGCGCGGCAGCAACGCGGCGTCGGTGTGCAACACGGCGCGGTTGTTGCGGTAGCGAATGGCGCCCAGCACCTGCTGCTCGGCCATGCTGGGGCGGGCCAGCAGGGCCAGGGCCTGGTCGCTGTGGCAGGCCAGCACGACCGCATCAAACCACTCAACGCCGTGATCAGTGGTGACGGAGGCACCGACCTCGTCGACGCCATGGTCCACCCGGCGCACCGGCGTGTGCAGCCGGGCGTGCGCCAAGCCGTGGACGATGCGCCGCACGTACTGCCGTGAGCCACCCAGCACGGTGCGCCAGGGCGGGCGCTGGCTCAGTTGCAGCAGGCCATGGTTGTGGCAAAACGCCAGCAGGCTGCGCAGCGGGTACTGCTGCATCTGCTCGGGCGCGCACGACCAGATGCACGCCACCATGGGCATGAAGTAGCCGCTGCGGAACAGTTCGCTGTAGCCGTGCGCGTGCAGGAACTCGCCCACCGTGTGCTCGCGGCAGGGGGCACCCAGGGCGATGGCGCGCGCCTGCGCGTTGAAGCGAACGACTTCGCCCAACATGCGCCAGAACGCGGGCCGCGCCAGGTTGGCGCGCTGCGCGAAAACACTGTTCAGGCTGCTGCCGCACCACTCGAAGCCGGTGGCCGGCCATTGCACCGAGAACGACATGTCTGACGGCGCCGTGGCCACACCGAGTTCAGCCAGCAGCGCGATCAGCCTGGGGTAGGTGCGTTCGTTGAAGACCAGGAAGCCCGTGTCCACGCCGTGGCTCACGCCACCCAGCGTGATGTCCACCGTGTGCGCGTGGCCACCGAAGTGCCCGCCGGCTTCGAACAGCGTCACCTCGGCCTGGTGCCTCAGGCTGTGCGCCACCGCCAGCCCGGCGATGCCGGCCCCGACCACGGCCACGCGCTTCATGGCCAGGCCAGACACGGCGTCGCACCCGGCGTGAAGAAGGTCTGACAGGAGGTCTGATTGCCCATGCCTGAACTATACAGTCTACATTGTGACTGTGTAGTTCAATGCTGAACGCAAAGGTCTTTCCAACCTGGCCCGCGGCCGCGGCGCCGGCGGGTCAGCG
>JAYUPO010000115.1:0-4736 GCA_043760085.1 Burkholderiales bacterium | reverse complement strand
TTGTTCGCGGCGCATCAAGCCCTGCTCAAGCACTTCGCGGCCATGCCGCGCGAACAGCGCATTCAGAACGACTTCTACATCGGCGCGCATGCCCGGTTCTGGGACGCACTGCGCTACAAAGGCCATGAGGTGCAGGCCGACCAGTTGGAGCTGCAAACCATTGAAGACTTGATCGCGCGTGCCACCGCCTCGCCGCCCGACGATCTGGCCCTGGCCGGCTTGACCATGATCGGCGCCGAGCTGTACGGCAAGCGTTCGCGCACGGTGTGGATGGAGCAGTTGCAGCAGCAGTTGGCTACGGCCTTGGGCCCCGGCCATGTCAACACGCTGTTGATTCTTCGTGCGCGCATCTTCGCCATGCGCCAGCTTGAACGCCCCGCGCAAGCGCTGGCCCTGAGCGATGACTATGCCGCCCTGGTGCAACGCCACCAGGGCGGCAATGAACGCCTGTTGATGGGCAACCGCTCTGAGCGCGTGGGTGCTTTCGCTGGCGTCGGTCGATTCGCCGATGCACGCGATGAAGGCCTGGCGTTGTTGCACTACTTGCAGCGCCAGCAGCCGCGGCCCTACGCCAACCTGATGCGCAGCGCGTACAACCTGGCCGGGCTGCATATCAACATGGCTGATTACGACGGTGCGGTGGAATATGCACAGATGTCGATTGACGAAGGCATGCAAACGCCCAGCTTGATAGACCGCAATGAAGTCGCCTTGCCCAAACTGCTGCTTGCACAGGCGCGATCATTGCGTGGCGACCCGGGCGCCAGCGCTGACTTGCACGCCGAGATTCGCTCCGTGCTGTCGCACGACCTGGCCACCACCGGGCCCATACACACCCTGTGGCAAAGCACGGCCCACGACGGCTCGGCGCAGGTGCGGGCCTTTGCCCGCGAACTGCTGGGTCGCATCGTGTCCGAGAACTCCAGCGCCATGCAGGCCACCCGCGCCATGCCGCTGGTGATGGATGCTGCCGCCCTGCCGGCCGGCAATGCCGCCGGCCTGCAACACGCGGCACAGGCCTCGGCGTACGCCCTGGCCGGCAACGACGACAGCATGCAAGTGCTGGCGCAATTTGCCCTGGCCAGGCAGGTAGCGCCGCTGCGGCCCGAAGGTGCGGCCTGGGTCTACAAGCGTGCGGCACTCGCCTTGTTGCAATTGCGCAAGGGCCTGCCCGATACGGCCAGCGTGACGCAGCAGGCCATGCTGGCCGGGCACGAGGCCGACTTGCGCGCCTACATCGGGTTGTTGATCGACAGCGGCCGACTGGCCGAGGCCGAGCAAGCCATCGAGGTGCTGCGCGAAGAAGAGCTGCATGAATTCCGCCGCCGCTCGCGCGGTGCCCTGGTGCGGGCCAGCGCGGTACGCGGCTTGTCGTACACCAGCGAGGAATCTCGACGCAACGCGCTGTTGGCGCCGGTGCAGCAAAGCTTGCAGGCCGAGGCCACACAAGCGCAGCAGCGGGCAGATCGACACAGCCTGTGGAAAGACCGCCTGGCAGCGGCCGACCCGCAGGCTGAAGCCGCCCTGGCCGCCGGCGCACAAGCCCTGCAAGCGCTGGCCACCGCGCCCGCACCGCTGGGTAGCGCCACAGAGCAAGAGCCCGGCGCAACGGCCAGGCTGGGCACGGCCCAGGCCCGGCTGGCGTTCCTGGTGCGGGCTGACACGGTGGATGTGGTGCTGCAACGCGGCGCCACGCGGCAGCGCTTTTCAGTACCCGTGCCGGCCACGCAGCTTAACCGCACGGTGCAGGCCTTGCGCGCTGAACTGGTCAAGCCGGGCTCGCAGGTGCCCGCCGCCGCCCAACAACTGCACCAGTGGCTGATCGCACCGCTGGCAGCGCATCTGCATGGCATCAAGCATCTGCACCTCGCGCCCGATGGCGCATTGCGCTATGTGCCCTTCGCCGCCTTGCATGATGGGCGCCACTACCTGGCGCAGCGCTTCAGCGTGAGCATGGAGCTGGGTGTTAGCGCTTCAGCCGTTGCGCCGCGCACACGAGCAGGCGCCATCAAGCTCGCTGCATTCGGCCGCACCTTGCCCGATGCCCAGCACAGTGCATTGCCCGGTGTGCGCGATGAGCTGGCCGCGTTGCAGGGCCTGCGCGGTGCCACGGTGCAGCAGGGGCTTGATGCAGCGTTCACCGCATCAACGCTGGCGCGCGCCTTGGCGCAGCAACCCAGCGTGGTGCACCTGGCCAGCCACTTTGTGCTGGACGCGGCGGGCGAAGAGAACTCCTACCTCCTGCTCGGTGACGGCAGCCGCATGCCGCTGCGCGAACTGCGTCAATTGCCGTGGCAGGGCGTGCGCGTGGCGCTGCTGTCGGCTTGCGATTCCGGTTTGGCGCCGCAAGCGGCCTATGCGTCAGCCACGCCGGCCACACCTGGCAGCGGCAAAGAATGGGCCGGCTTTGCCGGCGCCTTGCACGCGGCCGGTGTGCCCAGCGTGGTGGCCACGCTGTGGCGCATTGATGATGCGGCCGCCGCGCAGTGGATGCAGCAGCTCTATGCGCCATGGCGGCAAGTTCGCGGTGCCGCGGCAGCGATGACGGCCAGCCACCTGGCCCAGACGCAACGCCACTGGTTGCGCAAGCACCAAGGCACCGCGTTGGCTCACCCCTATTACTGGGCAGCGTTTCAGTGGATGGGCGCGCCGGGTTGACGTGCCTCGTTTAGGCGCCGGCAAAACCCGCAAAGTTTCAAATTGATACTCGCAGGCTCCTGAGGCAACACCACCACGCGCATCTCTCCAATGGGCGGCGACACCGGCACAAGCAGGCTGCTGCGCCGCACCCATTCAACCATTGAGGAGTTGCCATGAAGAAGTTGCTCACCCTGGCGTTTGCCGCCACTTGCTCGTTAGGTGCCTCGTTCAGCGCCTTGGCGCAGGAATATTCATGCACCGTGCACTGCAAGTCGAACAGCGGCAGCATTGAACGCATCAGCGTATCAGTCAACGCCGGCAGCTCGGGCGAGGCTGCCAAGATCATCGACCCGCAGGGCCACCAACTGTGCCGCCAGGCCGGTTACCCCAAGGCCACTGAATCGACGATGAGCGCCTCGCAGTGCTCGCGCAAGTGATGCGCTGATTGGCCAACGGCCGTGCGCGGCCACAGTGCGCGCGGCCGCCACTTCGTCATCTAACGGTAGAGATCACGTATGAACCATTGGATTCGCGTGCCCGCGTGTTGGCGCGCTGGCTCGGCGCTGGCCGCCGCGTTGCTGGCAGGCTGTGCAGGCACACCAAGCCTGCAATTGGCCAACGGCAGCAAGCTCGATGTGCCCGTGGTGCTGGGCGCCAACACCGAAGAGCTGCGCCAGGTGTGCAACGCGCGCCTGGCGGCAAAAGCCATTGCCGACGTGCGCGAATGCATGGCTAGCGAACAGCGAGACATGACTGTCCGGGCCCGCGAATGCGAAGCCAACCGCGCCACCTGGCAAACCCGGGGCATGAGCACCGCCCAGGTTCAGGTGGCCCGCGCGCAGTGCTGGCGTGGGGGCAAGGAATTTGCGCGCAGCCTGGCGGCCTACAGCGCCTTTCACGAATTGCGCGCAGCCGCCACCCCGGCCCAACTGGCGGCATTCATCAATCGCCACGAACACAACGATTCACTCAACCTGGTGCCTGAAGCGCAGGCCCGTTTGGCGCCGAGCTGCCAGGCCCCCGCTGCCGCTGTGCGTGGGGCCGGCGAGCTGCAAGCGTGGTTGGATGTGTACCGCCGCGCCGCCGGCGCGGTGTGCGGCGCGGCGGTGGCCAGCGTGCGCACGCGGCTGCAAGGTGCCGAGTTTGATGCCTTGCAGGCACAGCCCAGCGTGGCCGGATGGCGGGCACATGTCGAGAAGTACCAGATGGGCGGCGATGCGCCCGGTGTGGCCCAAGCACGCGAGCAACTCAGCGCCGCCGTGGCGCGCCAGCAGGTGCAAGACATTGCGGGCTGTACCACCGAGGCTGCCTGCGAAGCTTTCGTCAACCGTTATGCCAGCGAAGACCCGGCGCAGTTGATCCCGCGTGCGAAAGCCCAACTGGCTGAGATGAAAGTACAGCGCGAGGTCAAGGATCGCCAGGCCGCTTTCGATGCCATTCGCACGCAAGCCGCAGCCGAGGCCTTCATTCGCCAGCATGGGGCGGCCGATGGGAACTTGCGCGCCAAGGCGCAAGCCCTGGCCGTGCAGTTGGCGCGCCAGGACTATCGCGCCGCGTTCAACGCCATCGGCAGCGCCACAGCGGCCCAGGCCTTCATCAGCCAGCATGAAAGCAACGATCCAGACAAGCTGGTGGCGGGCGCGCGCGGCAAGCTCGCTGAGTACAACAAGCAAGCGCAGGTGCAGGAGTTCGAGGCCATTGCTTCGGTGGTCGCCGCGCAAGCGCACATCGACAAATACGCCGCCGCTGACGGGGCTGGCACCGTGGCACGGGCCCGTACGCGGCTGGCCGAGCTGAAGGCCGACGAGCGCAAGGCCGAGCTGGAACGCGAGCGTGTGGCCAAGGAACGACGCGCGCAGGTGGAGAAGTTGGTGGGCAGCTTCGTGAGCTGGCGCGAAGCCTTGCAGGTAGACAGCACCGATTGCGTGGGCATCCTGTTCATCAAGAAGTGTCTCTACGTGACCTACCAGTTCGAGTTGCGCGGCAAGGTTGAAGACGTACGTGTTCACGGGGTAGCCCCGACAAGCCAATGCGCGGGACGCTGGAGCAATTGCCGCGCGGCTCCGGTGGCGAATATCTTCAGCCAGTAGGCACTG
>JAYUPO010000114.1:0-4742 GCA_043760085.1 Burkholderiales bacterium | reverse complement strand
CCAGGCCAAAAAAAGGCCCGAAAGGGCCGAATTTGTGAGGCATGACAGGTACTTGCCGGCACCGCGCCTCAGGGAAGAGCGTGGAACTTCAGGTTAGGCTCGGCGGTGGCGGCGTCCTGGTCCAGTGGCGTCACGCCCAGGAAGTAGAACAGGCCGGGAACCACCTGCTGGAAGCAGGAAAAATCTTCCGAACCGGTGACCTTGTTGATGATCTTCACCTGCTGCGCGCCGGCCACGCGGCGGAGTGTTGGCAACATGCTTTCGGTGAGCTGGCTGTCGTTGATGGTCACGTCATAGCCAGGGTCGATGCACACCTCGCAAGTGGCATTCGCGGCGCGGCTGATGCCTTCGGCCGTGTCGCGCACACGCTGGTGGATGCGTGCGCGCATGGCTTCATCGAAGGTGCGGATGGTGCCGACCATGTCCACCTGGTCGGGAATGATGTTGTGGCGAATGCCGCCCTTGATGGCCCCCACCGTCAGCACTGCCGGCTCCTGCGTGATGTCAAGCTGCCGGCTGACGATGGTTTGCAAGCCCAGCACCACTTGCGCCGCGGTGACGATCGGGTCCACCCCGCGCCAGGGCATGGCGCCATGGGTCTGGCGGCCCTTGACGCTGATGCTGAACTTGTCGGCGCTGGCCATCATTGGCCCGGGCTTCAGGCCGATCACATGGGTGGGCAGCATGGAGGTGACGTGCAGGCCGAAGATCACCTCGGGCTCGGGGTTCTTCAGCGCGCCTTCGGCAATCATCAGCTCGGCGCCACCGCGCTCGCCATCAGGCGGGCCTTCTTCGGCGGGCTGGAAGATGAACTTCACGCTGCCCTTCAGGCGCGCGCGCAAGCCGGTAAGCACGCTGGCCACGGCCATCAAGATGGCGGTGTGGGTGTCGTGGCCGCAGGCGTGCATCACGCCGGTGTCTTCGCCGTTGTAGGTGGTGCGCACCTTGCTCGCGAAAGGCAAGTCCACCTGCTCGGCCACGGGCAGCGCGTCCATGTCGGCGCGCAGCGCCACCACCGGGCCGGGCAAGCTGCCCTTGAGCAGGCCCACCACGCCGGTGTGGGCCACGCCGGTGCGCACTTCATCCAGGCCCAGGGCGCGCAAGTGATCAGCCACCGCGCCGGCGGTGCGGAACTCGCGGTTGCCCAGTTCGGGGTGGGCATGCAGGTCGCGCCGCCAGGCAATCAGCTGGGGCTGGATGGCGGCCACGGCGGCGTCGATGGCATCAGTGAGTGAATTGGTGGGCAGGGCTTGGCGGGTCATCTCGGGCCTTGGGGCGGGTGGTGAATGCGCTTGATGTTGACAGAGCGGCGCACGCGGTGACAGGTGGGCTGCCCTGATGACGTGGGCCGCGGCGGTGCACCCGCGCAGGCCAGCGCGGGGCCGGCGCACCGCGCTGCGCAAACGACCGCGACGATTGCCCGGCTCGCACGTTTGCTACCCTTGACCCCTTTCGATCAACCCGCAGGAGCCAGACCATGAGCAACGACACCTTTGAAGCCTTCCGCCAACGCGCACTCGATGCCGGGTTCGACGAGGTGCTTGAACGGCAATGGTCCCCCAACACCGTGGTGGACGTGCACACCCACGACTTCGATGTTGACGCCGTCGTCTCCCAGGGCGAAATGTGGTTGAGCTGCGCCGGCAGCACGCAGCACCTGTTGGCCGGCGACACCTTCAAGCTGGCGCGCAACATTGAGCATGCTGAACGTTACGGGCCTGAAGGCGCCACCTACTGGGTGGCGCGGCGCAACGCGGGCTGAAAGGCTGAGAGCCTCTGATTTGAGTCGGCGCGCCGCATGTCGTCGTCGCACATCACGCTGCGGCAGTTTCGCTACTTCATCGCCGTGGCCGAAAGCGGCTCGGTGGCCGCGGCGTCGCGTTTGCTCAGCATCGCGCAAAGCGCGGTCACCAAGAGCATGCAGGAACTGGAAGACGAGTTGGGCCAGCGCCTGTTCGAGCGCAGCTCCAAGGGCATCGCGTTGACGACCCAGGGCCACCGCTTCCTGGCCGGGGCCCGGCGCGTGATCGGCGCCGTGGCCGAAGCCACCCGGGGGCAGTGCGGCGCTGACGCCGGCGGGCCCGATGGCCACCTGGTCATCGGCGTCACCAGCCTGGTGGCGGGCTACTACCTCAGCGAGTTGCTGTCGCGCTACCGGCGGCTGTGCCCGGGCGTGAGCGTGCAGGTGGTGGAGGACATGCCCAGCTTCCTGGAGCACCTGCTGATCAATGGCGAGATCGATGTCGCCATCATGGTGTGCAACGCCCTGGGCGAGCCGCAGGCGCTGGTGGTGGAGACGCTGACGCGCAGCCCCAACCGGGTGTGGATGGCGTCCGACCACCCGCTCACAGCGCATGAAGACGTCAGCCTGGCCGACTGCGCCAACCACGACCAGGTGGTGCTGGAGGCCGACCGCATTCACGAACTGCTGCGCGCCGCCTGGGCGCGCCATGCGCTCAAGCCGCGCACCTTGCTCAGCACCTCGTCACTGGAGGCGGTGCGTTCGCTGGTGGGCGCGGGCGCCGGCATCAGCGTGCTGCCCGATTTTCTGTACCGCGCCTGGACGCTGGATGCCGAGCACGTGGACGTGCGCGCGCTGCGCGACGAGTTGCCCACGGTGGATGTCGGCCTGGTGTGGCGGCGCGGCCTGGCGGTGAAGCCGGCGGTGGGTGAATTCATCGAACTCGCGCGCGAGTCGTCGCGCATGCGGCGGCATTGAGGGGTGTGCGCCAGTGTGCTGTCCGGGAGTAACTGTCATTGCGACGGGCCGCAATGGGGCTGGAACCAGGGCCAACGTTCGCAGGTTGTCGAACCGCGCTGCCGACAGCGTTCTGCTAGCCTGCCGCGATGAACAGTGCGGTGTTTGGCGAGGCAGTGGGCCTGCGGTGGGTGGCTTCGCACCCAATAGCCTACCCGGCGCTGGAGGTGCTGCACATCACGGGCATCGCGCTGTTGCTGGGCAGCCTGGTGCTGCTGGAGCTGCGCGTGTGGGGCCTGGCCCCCGAGTTGCCGCTGCGGCCCCTGGCCAGGCTGTCGCTGTCGGTCACGCTCGCCGGCTTCGGCCTGATCGTCTGCAGCGGCCTGTTGATGTTTGCCACCCGGCCGGCGGAGCTGCTGTCCAACCGCGCGTTTCTCGTCAAGCTGGCGCTGGTGCTGCTGGCCGGCCTGAATGCCGTTTGGTTCCACTGGCGCGACAGCCTCGCGCGTTGCGACGGCCTGGCCCGCGCACAGACCGCACTGTCGACGGGGCTTTGGCTGGCTGCCATCGTCAGCGGCCGCTGGATCGCCTACCTTTGATGCCTGGAGGAACCCTCATGCAACGACGTGTCTTCATCGCAATGCCGCTGTGCGCGAGCCTGCCCGCCTGGGCCCACCATGGCTGGAGCAGTTTCGACCTGAACCGGCCAATCTACCTTGAAGGCAAGGTCGCCCAGGTGGCCTGGCGCAACCCACATGTCGAGCTGAAGCTGGACCTGCCCGCCGCGGGCCTGAAGCTGCCGGCCGACTTAGGCTCGCGCAGCCTGCCGGCGCAGGCCGCACCGGTGGACGGCCCGGCGCTGCTAAAGGCCGCGCAGTTGCCCACGCGCCGAGACAAGCGCTGGGAGATCGAACTGGCACCGCTGTCGCGCATGCAGGCCTGGGCGGTGCCCGAGATCAAGGTCGGCGACCCCCTGGCCCTGTTGGGCTTCACCTTCGCCGGCGAGAAGGGCGAGGCCATCTTGCGGGTGGAGTACCTGTTCGCGGCCGGCAAGGCGTACGGCCTGCGTTCGGCGCCGGCCTGACGGGCAGCACACCGGCTGCGCCGCCCGCGTTCACAGGCACGACTTCACCACCCACTCGGCAGCATGGGCGAAGCCGCGCAACCGACCCCGATGCAACGCCGCCGCAAACTGCTGGCGTGCAGCGCGGCGCTTGCTCTGCCTGCGCTGCCAGTGCTGCCAGCGCTGGCCGCCCCCGGCAAAGCGCTGGAGCCGGCCTTGCGCCGCGCCCACGCGGCAGGCGGCGTGCTGATGTTGCGCCATGCGCTGGCGCCCGGCACCTTCGACCCGCCAGGCTTCAAACTGGGCGATTGCGCGACGCAGCGCAACCTGGACGACGAAGGCCGACGCCAGGCCCGGCAGCTCGGGGCCTGGTTCGCCGCGCGCCAGTTACGGCCAACGCGGGTGCGCAGCAGCCCGTGGTGCCGCTGCCTGGAAACGGCCCGGCTGGCGTTTGGCGACCGAGCCGAGCCCTGGGCAGCGCTCGGCTCGCCGCGTGCGGGCAGTGATGAAGCCAACGCGCAGGCGCTCACGCAGTTGCGCGAAGGCCTGACCACCGTGGTGAAGCGCCGCGCCGGCTTCGAGGTCTGGGTGACCCACATGTTCGTCTTCAGCGCACTCCTGGGCGAAGGTGCGGCCTCCGGTGAAGGTGCGCTGCTGGGTCTGGGCGAAGACGGCGCGCCGCGGGTGGTCGTCAGGGTCACGGGCCTGGTTGCTTGACCGTGGGGCGGCCTGCGCCAGGAGGCGTGGCCCCTGCGCCCTGAAGCACCACGGCGTCGCGTGCCCGTGCCGGCACAAGCGGCGACTTGGTGCGGTGCACAGCCGCCGCTACCCCACCCCCACGACCCGCCCATCGTCGAGCAGCACCGCCACGCCCTGCCCTTCCGGCAGCGCAGCCGTCATCGCCACGCGTTCGGGCAGTTCGAACGAAGCCACCTCAGCCCACGCGGCATTGGCATCGAGCACGCGCAGGGCCAAGCCGTT
>JAYUPO010000113.1:0-13063 GCA_043760085.1 Burkholderiales bacterium | reverse complement strand
GGCGATCCAGGCCGCGCTCACCGGCCACCTGGTGTTCTCCACCCTGCACACCAACGATGCCGCGTCGGCCGCCGGGTGCACGGCGCCGCGCGCGGCTTCGCTCATCACCAGCAGTTCGTACAAGCCGGCGCGGCCGCGGTAGCCGGTGTGGCGGCACTCCAGGCAGCCCACCGGCTTGTAGGCGCGCAGGCCACCCGACAGCCGCCACGGTTTGGTCAACGTTTCAAGCGACTCGCGCGTGGTGGCGTCGTCGCGCGCCTTGCATGCCGGGCACAGCGTGCGCACCAGCCGCTGCGCCAGCACGCCCACCACGGTGGCGGCAATCAGGTACGGCGGCACGCCCAGGTCAGCCAGGCGGGTGATGGCCGCAGCGGCGTCATTCGTGTGCAGCGTGCTGAACACCAGGTGGCCGGTGAGCGCGGCCTGGATCGCCATCTCAGCCGTGGCCAGGTCGCGGATCTCGCCCACCATGATGATGTCGGGGTCCTGCCGCATCAGCGCGCGCAGGCCTTCGGCAAAGCCCAGGTCGAGCGCGGCCTGCACCTGCGTTTGGTTGAAGGCCGGTTCGATCATTTCGATCGGGTCTTCAATCGTGCAGACATTCACTTCATCAGTGGCCAGCGCCTTCAGCGTGGCGTACAGCGTGGTGGTCTTGCCCGAGCCGGTGGGGCCGGTGACGAGCACGATGCCGTGCGGGCGGGCCATCAGCTCGCGCCAGCGTGGGCCGTCGTGCGCGCCAAAGCCCAGGTGCTCGATGCTCTTGACCGCGGTGTCGGGGTCGAAGATGCGCATCACCATCTTTTCGCCGAACGCGGTGGGCAAGGTGGACAGACGCATTTCAACTTCGGCGCCGGGCAGGTCGAGCGTGTCGGGCCGCTTGGTCTTGATGCGGCCATCGAGCGGGCGGCGCCGTTCCACCACGTCCATGCGGCCGAGCAGCTTGATGCGCGAGACCATGGCGTTCATCACCCCCAGCGGCACCTGGTAGACGGTGTGCAACACGCCGTCGATGCGAAAGCGGATCACGCCCATGTCGCGGCGCGGCTCTAAGTGGATGTCGCTGGCGCGCTGGTCGAAGGCGTATTGCCACAGCCAATCAACCACTTGCACCACGCCCTGGTCGTTGGCGTCGAGCTGCTTGGCGGTCTTGCCCAGTTCGACGAGCTGTTCGAAGTTCGCCGCCGCTGAAGATTCACCGGACTTGGCCGCCGCGCGCACCGAGCGCGCCAGGGCGTAGAACTCGGTGGTGTAGCGCCGAATGTCCACCGGGTTGGCCAGCACCAGCTTCACGCTCTTGCGCAGGTGGCCTTCGATTTCACCGACCCAGCCCACGTCAAAGGGCTCGGCGGTGGCGATGGTCACCTCGCTAACACTCCACTGCACAGGCAGGGCGACGCGGGCCTCGGCGTAGTGCACCGACATCACCTCGGCCACGCGGCCCACGTCGGCCTTGAGCGGGTCGATGCGCAGGTAAGGCAGCCCAGAGCGCTTGGCCAGCCATTCGGTCAGCGCTTCGGTGTCGAGCGCGCTGCGGCCGCCCTCGCGCAGCAAGCCCGCGCTGCCCAGGCGCACCAGGGGGTGCTGGCTCGAATCGCCGGCGCCAAAGCGGCGCTGCACGCGTTCGCTCTCGGTCGCGGCCAGCAGGCCGTCTTGCACCAGCCATTCGAGCAACACGCGCCAGTCGAGCCGGCCCTTGACAACGGGCATGGCGCTGGCCGCGGCGCGCTTCATGCCGCGCTCGCGGCGTAGGGCCGCAGCATGCGCAGCCACTTGCGCGCCGGGGCGCCATAACGGCCATAGGCCAACTCGATGCGCTGTGCGCGACCGAGCAACTCGCCACGCTCGGGCAGGCCCACGCCCTTGGCGGCAATGACCGTGGTGTTGCCTTCGCGCGTGGGTTGCAGGCTCCAAACATGGCCGGCGCCAAACACCGCGGCGATGCGCGCGGCGCTGTTGGCGTAGCTGGCATCGCGCCCGAACAGGTTGACGCTCATCACGCCACCTTCAGCCAGCACGGCGCGGCAGGCGGCGTAGAAGGCTTCATCGTCGAGCACCGGCGCGGCAGCGTCATGGTCGTACAGGTCGACATACAGCAAACTGGCCAGCCCGGCGTGCGCGGGCTCGGCGACCCATTGCGCGGCGTCGGCGCGCTGCACGCTCAGGCACTCATCATCGTCACCCAGATCAAAACAGACCCGGCAGGCCAGGATCACCTGCGGGTTCAGTTCCACCGCCGTGGTGCGCATCTTCAACACGCGGTGGGTGAAGCGGGTGATGGCGCCGGCACCCAGGCCCAACTGCACGGCATGCCCGGCACGGATTCGTTCGAACGGCAACCACAACAGGCTGGCCAGCATGCGCTGCACATATTCCAGCTCCACCACGTTGGGCTGCTTGATGCGCATCGAGCCCTGGATCCATTCCGTGCCCAGGTGCAGGCTGCGCACGCCGTCATATTCGCTCAGGGTGGCGGGGGCGAGTTCGGGTGCAGCGGCAAGTTTGGCGGCGGGCATGCCGGCACGATAGCGCAGCGTGGCAGCGCGGCGCGCAGGTTGAAGCTGGTGATTTGCGCCGTGTTTGCCAGGCTCCAGCCACGCAGCGCAGCCAGCGTTTCAGCGATGCGCGGCAACTCGGCCGGCTCGTTGCGGCTGCGCCGGCCCGCCGCGCGCTCGGCGGCCGTGCGGTACAGCCACTGCGGTGGGATGTCGGGGGCGTCGGTTTCCAGCACCAGCGCGGTCTCGGGCAGGGTCTGCGCCAAGTGGCGGATCTGCAAGGCACGCTCGAACGTCATCGCGCCGCCAAAGCCGAGCTTGAAGCCGCGTTCAATGAACTGCCCGGCCTGCACCGCGCTGCCGTTGAAGGCATGGGCAATGCCACCGGCCACTTCAATGCGGCGCAAGCCCATGAGCAGCCGGTCCGCCGAGCGCCGCACATGCAGGATCACCGGCAGGCCGGCGGCGCGCGCCAGCTTCAACTGCGCCAGGTAGAAGTGTTCCTGGAGCGCCGCGTCCAGGCCGGGCACGAAGAAGTCCAGCCCGATCTCGCCCACGGCCACCAGCAGCGGGTCATCACGCTGGCGCTGCAAGTGATGTTGCAAGGCGTCGAGATCAGCCGCCGCGGCCTCGTGCACAAACAGCGGGTGCAGCCCCAACGCATAGGGCTGCTGCAGGTCATGGGCCAGTTCGATGACGCGCGCAAAGTCAGCCGCCCGCACCGCCGGGATCACGATGCCTGTCACGCCGGCGTTGGCGGCTCGCGCCACCACGGCGCTGCGGTCGGCGTCGAACTCGGGCGCGTCGAGGTGGCAGTGGCTGTCGATCCATTCCAGCATGCGGCCATCATGCAGGAAACCCACCCTGCACAGCCGGGGGTGGCGCGTGCTACTGTTGGGGCACGAGCCCATACCGGCCCCGCCACAACGGCCCGTTCCACCCACCCCCACCGGCATGCCCACCCCGCCACGACGCCCCGCGCTGTACAGCCGTTCGCGCCAGGCCGGCGCCGCGCTGCCGCCCGCACCGGCCACCGCCGCAACGCTGGCCGTGGTGCGCCCTGCGGCAGCCTGGCGCCACCTGCTGGCCCGCTTTCAGGCGCCGCTGTGGGGCCTGGCCGGCGCCGCGTTGGCAGTGGTGACCATGCTGGTGCTGGTGCCGCGCCAGCCGGTCATCACGCAAGAAGACATCGACGCCGCGGTGCGCCAGTCGCTCGAAGAAAAGCCCCTGCCCTCGGCCGCGGCGCGCGCCTACGAGGCGGTAGCCGGCTCAGTGGTGCGGGTGATGGGCATGGATGAAGACGAAGCCAGCGAAACCAAACCGCCGGGACCCGGCGACAAATCAGCCGATGCCGAAAGAGCCGACAGGGGCAACGGTGAAAGCGGCGTGGGCACCGGCGTGGTGATCAAGGACGACGGCACCATCCTGACCAACCTGCATGTGGCCTATGGCGCCAAGAAGCTGCGCGTGCGCTTTCACAACGGGCATGAGTCTGACGCCACGGTGATCGGCACCCAGCCCGAGAACGACCTGGCCGTGCTCAAGGCCAGCAGCCTGCCTGATGACCTGGAAGCCGCCACCATGCGCTCCACCGCCGACCTGCGCCCGGGCGACGAGGTGATTGCCGTGGGCCACCCGTTCGGCATCGGCCCGTCGGTGAGCGCCGGGGTGGTGTCGGGCCTGAAGCGCGAATTCCGCTCGCCCGAAGGCCAGCGCATCCTGACCAATTTGATCCAGTTCGATGCCGCGGCCAACCCGGGCAATTCGGGCGGCCCGCTGGTCACCACCGACGGCCATGTGGTGGGCATCGTCACCGCCATCCTCAACCCCACGCGGCATCGCACCTTCATCGGCATCGGCTTTGCGGTGCCCATTGAAAACGCCGCCGCGGCCGCAGGCATGCCGCCGTTCTGAAATTTGGCATGCCGCCGTTCTAACGTTTCAAACCACTTCATCCCGAACCCCTTCATTCATGTCACACGCTGAAACTGACGCCGCGGCCAGGCAACTCGAGCAGATCCTCTATGAAGTCAAGCGCGTGGTCGTCGGCCAAGACCGCTTCTTGCAGCGCGTGCTGGTGGCCCTGCTGGCCCAGGGGCACTTGCTGGTGGAAGGCGTGCCCGGCCTGGCCAAGACGCTGACCGTGAAGACCCTGGCCCGCGCCGTGAGCGGCAGCTTCAAGCGCATTCAGTTCACGCCCGACCTGGTGCCGGCCGACCTGGTGGGCACGCGCATCTACAACCAGCGCACGGGCGAGTTCGGCACCACGCTGGGCCCGGTGTTTGCCAACCTGCTGCTGGCCGATGAGATCAACCGCGCGCCGGCCAAGGTGCAAAGTGCGCTGCTTGAAGTGATGCAGGAACGGCAAGTCACCATCGCCGGCGAAACCCACCGCGTGCCCCTGCCCTTCGTGGTGATGGCCACGCAAAACCCGATTGAAACCGAAGGCACCTACCCGCTGCCCGAGGCGCAGGTCGACCGCTTCATGATGAAGGTGCTGGTCGACTACCCCAACGAGGAAGAAGAATTCGTCATCGCCGAGCGCGCCATCGCGCCGCCCGTGGATGTGGTGGCCGTGGCCAGCATCTCGCAACTGGCGCAGTTGCAGCGTGCCTGCGCCGACGTTTATGTCGACCCTTCCATCATTCAATATGCGGTGAAGCTGGTAGCGGCAACGCGCAACCCGGCCAAGGTGGGCGCGAGCGAGCTGGCCGCGGCCATCACCTACGGCGCCAGCCCGCGCGCCACCATCAGCCTGGTGGAAGGCGCCAAGGCGCTGGCGCTGATCAACGGGCGGCGCCATGCCCGGGCTGAAGACGTGACCGAACTCGCGGCCGATGTGCTGCGCCACCGCCTGGTGCTGAGCTACGAAGCGCTGGCCGAAGGCCTCACGGCTGATTCGATCGTGCAGCAACTGCTGCGCAAGATTCCCGTGCCCGAAGCGCCGGCGAACGCGGCCCATGAAGAGCGCTGATTCGCTGCTGCGCCAGCTTGAGTACACCGTGCTCAAGCGGCTCGATGGCCTGCTTCAGGGCGACTACCGCACCTGGAGCCGCGGCCAGGGCGTTGATTTGGCCGACCTGCGCGAATACCAGCCACACGACGATGTGCGCCACATCGACTGGAACGTCACCGCGCGGCTCGACGTGCCCCATGTGCGCCGCTACATCGAAGACCGCGACCTCACCTGCTGGTTCTTGCTCGATGCCACGGCCAGCGTCGATTTCGGCAGTGAACAAACGACCAAGCTCGACCTGGCTGCGGGCTTCGTGGGTGTGCTGGCGCGCGTGCTCACCCGCCACGGCAACCGCGTGGGTGCGCTGCGCTACACCGGCAAGGTCGATACCGTCTTGCCACCGCGCAGCAACCGCACGCAGGTGCTGCATGTCATCAACGCGCTGCGCCGCCCCGCGCCCAAGAACCCGCAAGGCACGGCTCTGGCCGATCTTCTGCGCAGCGCCGAAAGCCTGGTGCGCCGGCGCAGCCTGGTGTTCATCGTGTCTGATTTCATTTCCGCGCCCGGCTGGGAAGCGCCGCTGGCCCGCTTGGCGCAGCGCCACGAGGTGCTGGCCGTACGGTTGAACGACGGCGCTGATGTTGATCTGCCCGCTTGGGGCCTGGTGACGCTGGAAGACGCCGAAACCGGCGAACAACTGTTTGTGGACGCGGGCGATGCAACGCTGCGCCGACGCTACACCGAGCTGGCCGCGCAAGCCGAAGACGAGCTGGTGGCCAGCTTGCAACGCAGCGGCGCCGACACGCTGGAACTGGCCACGGGTGACGACCTGCTCGAAGCCCTGCTGCGCTTTGCCCACCTGCGCCGCCAGCGTGCGCGCGTGAAACCTTCCGTGCGCTGGCCGCGTGGCACAGCCGCGGCCGCTGGAGCAGCCTCATGAGTTTTCAATGGCCCAACATGTTGTGGCTGCTGGCCTTGCTGCCGCTGCTGGTGGGGGCGTATTTCTGGCTGCTGGCGCGCCGGCGCAAGAGCACGGTGCGCCTGCCCAGCCTGGGCGTGGCACGCGCCGCCGCACTGGGCGCGCGCATGTGGCGCCGCCATGTGCCGCCAGCGCTGACGCTGCTGGCCTTGGCGGCGCTGGCGCTGTCGATCGCCCGGCCGATGGCCACCGTGACGCTGCCGCTGTCGCAGCGCACGCTCATCCTGGCCATGGATGTCTCGGGCAGCATGCGCGCCACCGATGTGAAGCCCAACCGCATCGTGGCCGCCCAAGAAGCCGCCAAGGCCTTCGTGAACGACTTGCCACGCGAAGCGCGTGTGGGCGTGGTGTCGTTCGCCGGCACCGCCGCCGTGGTGCAAGCGCCCACCGACAGCCGGCAAGACGTGATCGCCGCGATCGACCGCTTTCAGTTGCAGCGCGGCACCGCCATCGGCAGCGGCATCGTGCTCTCGCTGGCCACCATCTTCCCCGATGCTGGCATCGACATCCAGTCCATCACCGGCCAGCGCTTGATGCCCAAGCCTCTGGGCGAAAAGAAAGACAAAGAAAAACCCACGCCGGTGGCGCCGGGCTCATATTCATCGGCCGCCATCGTGCTGCTCACCGATGGCCAGCGCACCACGGGCCCGGACCCCATCGAAGCGGCCAAGATGGCCGCCGACCGCGGTGTCAAGGTCTACACCGTGGGCGTGGGCACCACGCAGGGCGAAACCATTGGCTTCGAAGGCTGGAGCATGCATGTGCGGCTCGATGAAGCAACGCTGAAGAACATCGCGCTGCTCACACAAGGCGAATACTTTTATGCCGGCACGGCTGATGACCTGAAGAAGGTCTACCAGTCCTTGAGTTCCAAGCTGGTGGTGGAGCGCAAGGAAACCGAAATCACGGCGCTGTTTGCCGCAGTGGGTGCCTTGTTGGCCGCCATCGCCGCGGCGCTGTCGTTGTGGTGGTTCGGGCGAGTGGCCTGAAACGTTAGCTCACAACCTCATGAGTAAATGTCGCTTGGCTACTTTACTCATGCCCCTCGGGGGGCCTGGCGCGTAGCGACAGGTTTGGGGGCGCTCTCAGCCTACAAGCCCAGGAACATCGCCCGCTCAGCCGCGCGGCGCCGCGTCAGGCCCTTGAGTTCAACCTTCTTGCCGTTCACCGTGCCCATGTTCCAGCGCGGGAACTGCTCGGCGGCACCCGGGTAGTCGCCGCCATTGAGCAGCCGCAGCAGGGTGGATTGCGCCAGCGCGCCGCGCCCCAGGTTGAAGGTGAAGCTCACCAGCGCGCCGTACTGGCCATCGTCAAGCGGCTTCTTCACCAGGGCCAGCACGTCTCGGCCGGTGTCGAGCAAATCCGCGCGCAGCATCAGGTCAGCCTGCTTCAGAGTGATGCCGCCGGGGTACAGCGAACGCGCCACGCCGCGGTTGGCCTTGCCGCGCAACCAGCCCCCGCCCGTGGGCGCGGCGATGGCATGGCCCCAGCCGATGGTCCAGATGTCAACCGGGTCGAGATACGGGTCGAGCTTGACGGTGGCGGGGTCGCCGTCCGGAATGCCTTCAAAGGCCTTGATGAGGCTCACACCCTCGTCGGGAATATCGCGCAGGGCGGTGGGCATGGTCTGGCCTCCTTGATGCGGGTTGCGACGGCAGGCATAGCGTAGCAGCGCGGCGCGTGGGCGCGGCGGCCAAGTTGCACGCGCACAGGCAAATCAGGGCTCAGCGCGTTGTATGGCACCGGCTTCTTTGCCGGCCCGCAGCATCAATTCCACCGCATCACCCATCAAGGCCAGATCATCTCGGCCAGTGCCTCGAAACTCTCAGCCTGCTGCCAACCCGCCTGCGCGATCTGCGCACGCAAGCAGCTGTAGCGGTGCAGCAGCAACAACCGCAGCAGGCGCAAGCGCAGCGTGGGCCAGCCTGGGCCAGGTGTGTCACCGTAGCCAGCGAAGAACGCCTCGCGGCGCTGCGCGTGGCCGGCGGCCAGGAAGCACAGCGGCCCGAGCCAGTCGTATTCGCGCGGGCCCACCAGCCCGTCGCCAAAGTCGTACATGCCGACGATGCCGCCCGGGCCATGCAGCAGGTTCATGGGCGTGTATTCGCCGGTGAGGATGACGGCTGGGCCATCGGGCAACTCGCCTGCGATGAACGCCTCCAAGCCCGCCAACAAGTGTGCCGGCAGGCCGGTGCGCTGCTGGCGCTGCTGGCAATGGTGGCGCTGGTTTTGCAGGAACGCGTGCCATTCGGGGGCGAGTGCACACAGGCTGCCCGCTGGCAGCGCATGCACTTCGGCCGCCAGCTTGCCGATGGCCACCAGCACGCCGCACTTCTGCGCCTCAGTCAGGCTGGGCCAGGTGTCCAGCAGCGACGCGCCGGCAAGCTGGGTCATCACGAGATAGGGCCAACCGTCACGCTGGCCGGCATCCACCAGGCGCGGCGTGGGCACACCCAGGCGGCCGTGCAGCCGGCTCAAGGCTTCACGCTCGAACTCGAAGTGGTCGCGCAGGAACGGCGGGTAGAGCTTGACCACGAGCGAGCGCCCGACCAGGCCCACCAGCACGCTGCCGGCCGTGGTGGGCTGCACGGCTGCCGGCGTGAAGGCTGCGGCGATCGCGGTGACGACCTCGCGCCAACGTTCGACGTCACTTTGCAGCGCATCGAACGCCGGCCAGTCCATGCTTGGTGGCAGGGTCAAACCCGGGCTCATCGATCAGGCTCGCCGGGGCGCCGGTGAGGTGGCCTGGCCCGCTCAGGGCCCCGGCACCAGCCGCAACACGCGCCCGTCGGCGTTGTCGGTGAGCAAGTACAGATAGCCATCGGGCCCCTGGCGCACATCGCGGATGCGCTCCTTCAGGTTAGTCAGCAACCGTTCTTCCTTCACCACGCGCTGACCGTCGAGTTCCAGGCGCAGCAGCGCCTCGGCGCGCAGCGTGCCCATGAACAGGTTGCCCTTCCAGCCGGGGTAGCGCTCGCTGGTCAGGAAGGCCAGGCCGCTGGGCGCCACCGACACCGGCACCCAGTGGCGCAGCGGGGGCTCGAAGCCGGCCTTGGGCCCGTCTTCGCCGATGCGCGTGCCGGTGCCGTAGTTGCGCCCATAGGTGACCAGCGGCCAGCCGTAGTTGCGCCCGCTCTGCACCAGGTTCAACTCGTCACCGCCTTGCGGGCCGTGTTCGGTGGCCCACAGCTCGCCCGTGGCCGGGTGCAAGGCGGCGCCTTGCACGTTGCGGTGGCCCAGACTCCAGATCTCGGGCATGGCGCCGGGCGTCTTGATGAACGGGTTGTCGGCGGGCACGCTGCCGTCGGGCGCGATGCGAACGATCTTGCCCAGGTGGTTGGCCGGCGTTTGCGCGTCGTCCTTGCGCGCGAACCGGTCGCCCAGGGTGATGAACAGCTTGCCGTCCTGGCCGAAGACCAGCCTGCCGCCGCAGTGCGCGGCGCTGTCGACCTTGGGCAACTGGCGAAAGATCACCTTCACATCCGCCAGGGCGCCGCCCACCAGGCGCGCGCGCAGCACGGCCAGGCTGTTGCCGCCCGGGCCGGGTTCGGCGTAGCTGAGGTAAAGCAGGTTGTTTTCAGCGAAGCGCGGATCGAGCAGCACGTCGTGCAGCCCGCATTGGCCTTTGGCAGCCACCTCGGGCACGCCGGCCACGGCCGCGCCGACCTGGCCCGTGGCACTGATGATGCGCAAGCGCCCGGGCCGTTCGGTGACGAGCATGCGGCCGTCGGGCATGAAGGCCAACGACCAGGGGTTGACCAAGCGGTGCGCCACGGTTTCGGTCTTCACCGCGGCGGTGGCGTGCGCCGCAGCGGCCATGGCCGCGGCCAGCAGCAGCGCGCGCCAGCACTGGGTTGCAGAGGTCATCGTGTGCATCAACATGTTTGCTACTCCGCCGCTTCCACCAACATTTGCACCCGCTGCTGGCCGTTCCATTCGTCCAGCCCCAGGCGGAAGGCCAGGCGCACGCGCGCGGCCAGCGGCTCGGTGCGGCCGAACCAGATGGCATCGCGCAGCGTGCCGGCATGGCGCACGCGCAACTTCAAATGCTTTTCGCCCACCAGGCGCTGTTGCAGCACATCCACCTCGTCATCAAACACCGGCGCCTCGAAGCCCTGGCCCCAGACCTGTGCATCGAGCAGCGCCGCGGTTTGCGGATTGAACCACTCCACGGCCAACGGCCCATCGCTGCGCACGCAGCGGTGCAGCGCGGCGGCGTCGAGCCATTCGGTGGCCACTTGCTGCAAAGCGGCATCGAATTGTTCCAGCCGCTCGGCGGCCAGCGTGCAGCCCGCGGCCATGGCGTGGCCGCCGAAGCGCAACAAGATGTCGGGCTGGCGCTTGACCATCAAGTCGAGCGCGTCGCGCAGATGAAAGCCCGGGATCGAGCGGCCCGAGCCCTTGAGCAAACCATCTACACCGCGCGCAAAGACAAAGGTCGGCCGGTGCAACTGGTCTTTCACGCGCCCGGCCACGATGCCCACCACGCCTTCGTGGAACTCGGGGTCGTACAGCGTCACGGCCATCGGCACAGCCTGGCCCGGCGCCGGCACCAGGCGGTCAACCAAGGCCGCAGCCTGCTCGCGCATCTGGCCTTCGACTTCGCGGCGCTCGCGGTTGATGGCGTCGAGCTGCTGCGCCAGCTCAGTGGCGCGACTCGCGTCATCCGTTAACAAGCATTCAATGCCCAGGGTCATGTCCGCCAAGCGCCCGGCGGCGTTGATGCGCGGGCCCAGCGCAAAGCCGAAGTCGAACGCCGCGGCGCGCTGCGGCGCGCGGCCAGCGGCCGCAAAGAGCGCGGCCACACCGGGCTGCATGCGCCCGGCGCGGATGCGCTTCAGGCCCTGCGCCACCAGGCGGCGGTTGTTGGCGTCGAGCTTCACCACGTCGGCCACGGTGCCCAGGGCCACCAGGTCGAGCAGGCTGTCCAGCCGTGGCTCGCTGGCGGCTTCATAGGCGCCGCGCGCGCGCAGCTCGGCGCGCAGGGCCAGCAGCACGTAGAACATCACGCCCACGCCGGCCAGGGCCTTGCTTTCAAATTCGCACACCGGCTGGTTGGGGTTGACGATGACATCGGCCGCGGGCAACTCGACCACACCGTTGACCAGCGCTGGCAGGTGGTGGTCGGTCACCAGCACCTGCAGGCCCAGCGCCTTGGCGTGGGCCACGCCGGCCGTGCTGGCGATGCCGTTGTCCACCGTCACCAGCAAGTGCGGCCGGTGCTGCACGGCCAGGTCGACGATGGCCGGGGTGAGGCCGTAGCCGTGCACGGCGCGGTCTGGCACCACGTAGTGCAACGTGCCGGGTTGCGCCCCCAGAAGCGCCAGGCCGCGCAGGGCCACGGCGCAGGCGGTGGCGCCGTCGCAGTCGTAGTCGGCCACGATGCAAACATGCTGCGCCGCGGCCAGGGTGTCGGCCAGCAGGCGCGCCGCGGCCTGCGCACCCAGCAGGTCGGCCGGTGGCAACAGCCTGGCCAGCGCGTCGTCGATGTCATCGCTGCTGCGCACGCCGCGCGCGGCCAGCAGCCGCGCCAGCAGCGGGTGCACGCCCTGCTGTTCGAGCGCGAAGGCCAGGCGCGGCGGCGACGCGCGGGCTTCGATGCGCGGTGAACTCATAGCTCGCCCAGCACCCGGGCCACGCTCGGGCGCCGCCAGCGCCGCGTCAAGCCGCGCAGCAGCCCACCGCGGGCGGGCGCAAAGGTGACGGCGCGGCGTTCGCCACACAGGGTGAGCCGGGCATCGCGGTTGCGCTGCGCCTCAGCCCACCACCGGCGCAAACAGTCGGCATCGAGTTCAGCCCAGGCCTGTGCCCAGGCCGGCACGTCGCCCGCCAAGGCCGGCTGGCGCAAGCGTTCATCGCCAGTTATCTCTACCGTTGCGCGCTGCGCCACCCCGGTGCCGCTGAGCCAGAACGAGTTCACCGCCCGCTCGCCCCGCGCTTCGCGCTGCGCATTCAACGGCGCGGTGTACAGCAGCATTTGCAGCTCGCTTTGCAGCCGCCGCCAGGCCACGGCCTGCGGCGTGCGCTGCAGCCAGGCCTGCACACTGCGGCCGCGCACGCGGTCGAGCGCGGCGGTGGGCTGGGCGGCCAGGCTGGCGTGCTGCACATACCAGCGCGCGGCCGCACCGTAGTGCAGCGCCCAGCCCAGGTCTTCGAACAGGCTGCGCACCAGCGCCAGCAATTCGCGCGATTCGCTGTCAGACAAGTTCAGCGCGCTGGGGTCGAGCAGCACCACGTCGTCGGCCGAGGCGTGCCAGTGGCCAGGCGTGAGCATTCCCCAGGCGCTGCCTTCGGCCACGCTTAAACCGTCGCGCAGCGCCCATTGCGCCGCCAGCGGCCACAGGCCATCGCCGCCCTGCCAGCCCTGCGCCAGGGCATAGGCGGCTTCGTGCGGTGGGCTCAAGCTGGACTCGTCTTCGCCGGTGCTGTTTATCTGCTCGCAGCGGGCCAGGATCTGTTGCAGCGCGAGCGGTTGCAGGGCTGACACCGCCTTTGCAAACGGCGCGCTGGCCGAGGCCGCAAAGGGGATGAGCAGGTGCATTGGTAGACGTTGGTTCCTAAGCGGCCCGAAGGCCGGGTTCAGAGCCAACGCCCCCGTTCAAACCGTGCGTGCGGATTTCCCGCACACGGCTTACC